>CAYNXE010000070.1:0-10614 GCA_964400995.1 uncultured Odoribacter sp. | reverse complement strand
CAGCTTTTTTTCATCCAATAATTGCTTGAATCTCTCTTGCATATTGTAATAATTTACGTTACAAATGTAATTTAAATTCTGTAATATTCAAAATTACATTTGTAATACACACAATATTACAAATGTAATTATTTAAATACACCTGCTTATTGACCACTTATTTTCAATGGATTAGGCGTATTTATCTGATGATAAAATTAACATTTTATTGATTTTCAGTGTATTGTATTATTCATGCGGCTCTAAAATATCGGTTTTTGTTTTAAATTATACTTCATATAAAAACACATATACTACATGGAAATCAGTGAATTAATAAAATTAAAATCATCTACAACCCTTATTTCTTTGCTTTAAGAAAAACTGATTTTCTCAGAAATTTAAAGTATCTGTTTCTGAAATATTCGTAATTAGTTGGTTTATATGTATTTATAAATTTCATAAAAAACGAGCAACATTACTATTTTCATCAGAGGATTGACAACGCTAAAAAATCAACAAAATTCACCAAAATGTAATGACAACGTTCATTATTTTACCATCGAACCACCATGTTACAATTGTAACATCTTTCCCCGTTTGCGTTTTCCCAATAATTCTTCTTATATTTGGTCAAATAAAAAAAAACAGCATTATGACCGTCAATGAAAAACTATCAGCATTAAGAGAAATCATGAAAAAGGAGAACCTGGATGCTTATATCGTATCCGGTACCGATCCTCACAACAGCGAATATTTGCCTGCCGCCTGGAAGCAGCGGGAATGGATTTCCGGTTTTACGGGCTCTTTCGGTACGGTCGTGGTACTGAAAGAAGATGCCGGACTGTGGACGGATACCCGTTATTTCATCCAGGCGGAAAGCCAGTTGGACGGCACGGGCATTCGCCTGCACAAGTTGCGGGTTCCGGAAGCGGTGGATTATCCGGACTGGCTGGCTACGGTTCTGCCGGAAAACAGCCGGGTCGGACTGGATTATTTCTGCACCTCCGTCAGCGACATGAAAGAATTGCAATCCAGGTTGGAACCCAAAGGCATTCAATTGGTCGATAAAAACGAAATCATCGGCGACTTGTGGATAGACCGCCCCGCTTTGCCGGAAGGAAAACTGTTTTCGGTGCCGGCGGAGGTTGCCGGCAAGTCGGCGCAGGAGAAAATACGCATGGTGCAGGAGGTGTTGCGTGAAAAAAATGCGGACTATTTCCTGTTCAGCGCATTGGATGAAATCGCATGGCTCTTCAACATCCGCTGCAACGACATCGAATACAATCCCGTTGCCATTAGCTATGCGGTGGTCGGCAAGGAGCGTTCCTGGCTGTTTGTCAAGCGTTCCAAGATGACCCGGGAGGTGACCGAAACGCTGGAGCGTGCAAATGTGGAAGTCCGGGATTATCATCACCTTTTCCTGTTTTTGGACGAAACGGGAAAAGACGCCCGTTTCTGCGTGGATGTCAACAGCCTGAACTTTGCAGTGTATCATAAAATCGCCTCCATGGCAACCGTAACGGAAACGGTCTCTCCGGTCATTTTCGCCAAATCCATCAAGACGCCGGAGGAAATCCAAGGTTTTCGGGACGCTTGCGTCAAAGACAGCGTCGCTCTGACAAAATTCTTCTTTTGGCTGGAAAGTAATATTGGCAACCGTTTAACGGAAACAGCGGCTTCCGAAAAGCTGACCGCCTTGCGGGCTTTGGATCCGGCTTACGTGTCGGACAGCTTTGAGAACATTTCGGCTTACGGTAAAAACGCCGCTCTCCCGCACTATTCCGCCGTTCCGGGAGCGGATTCCGTGCTTGAGCCCAAAGGCTTGTACTTAGTGGATTCGGGCGGTCAGTACACGCACGGAACAACGGACATCACCCGGACGGTTCCGCTTGGAGAGCTTACCCCCTTGGAGAAAGAAGATTACACCATTGTATTGAAAGGAATGATTGCCTTGAGCCGGAGCCTGTTTCCGAAAGGCACCCGGGGATGCAACATAGACGCCATCGCGCGCCAGCCCATGTGGCAGACGTGCCGCAACTTCGGTCACGGCACGGGACACGGCATCGGCTTTTTCCTGAATGTCCATGAAGGTCCGCAGGCAATTCGCCAGGACCTGAAAGACCAGCCCCTTTGCCCCGGCATGGTGACTTCGGACGAACCGGGCATATACCGGGAAGGATTGCACGGTATACGACACGAGAACATAGTGCTTTGCGTACCGGTTGCCACCAACGAGTTCGGGGAATGGTACGGATTTGAGACACTAACTCTTTGCTATTTCGATACTTCGGCTATCGTACCGGAACTATTGAATCAGGACGAAAAAGAGTGGTTGAACGCTTATCACCGCACGGTGTACGAAAAGACGGCTCCTTATCTGACTGCGGAGGAAGCGGACTGGTTGGCGAAAAAGACAAGCCCCGTCAGCTAATCATCGGAAGCATGAAAAAAAATCGGCGACTTTGCATTTGACACGCAGAATCGCCGATTTTTCTTTTTCCGTCCGGGAAGGTTAAAATTCCGGGCGTTTCAATATTTCGCTGCTGATAATGGCCTGGCGGATGTCGAACGCCGGCTGCCCTTCTTCCCTTTCTTCTTCGGATGCCGTATGCGCCGAGGGTTCTTCTTCCGGACAGGCTTGCCATGAATGGTCTGCGACCTCCGGAGGTTCCGGCGAAACAGGAGTCTCCTCAATCCTTTCCCATGCTTTTTCCTCGAAATGCTCTTCCTCCGGTTCTTCCGCCCAAGGTTCAAATTCCGGAAAATTCGTCTCGGACGGATAGCCGGATTTCCCCGAACGGGATTTCAGCATGCCGATTATTCCGGCAACCATAATTACAACAAGTGAAATCCAGTTAAAATCTGCCGTAATCAAATTCATATCATTATATTTGTTGTCTAAATGCTAAATCATGAAATCAAAAGTAGTCATTTTTTTCATAGGAATCGCTTTTTCAGTCGCAAATGTCGGTTGCACGCATAAATTAGGAGAAAATCTGGTGGACAGGCACATCATTCCGGATGTGCCCGTCTATACCCAAATCGACCTTTCCGTGGGCGGTGAAAGCGGCAATTGGATTGAAAACCCTCGTTATTACAGCAGTTCGCAGACGGGCAAAAGCCTGGGATACAACGGACACGGCATCATCATCTATACCAACAACAACACGAACTTCAAGTGCTACGACGCAACCTGCACCCGTTGTCCCGGCTTGACGTCCTACATGACCCAGCAAGACCTTCACGGAAATTTTACACAATGTCCGGTCTGCGGAACCCGCTTCCTGCTGTTCTACGGTTATCCGGATGGCGTGGAAGAGAAAACCTATCCGCTGAAAGAATATCCGATTGTGAAGTCCGGAAACAAGCTGATAGTCAGCTATAAATAGAAAAACCGTCCCGTTTCCATGAAAAAAAACGCACGAACCGCCTTATTTATATAAAAAGAATGCTCTTTTTTTATACCTTTGCAACAAACTAAATAATTGTGCATAAACAAATGAATATCCGGGGCTAAACCAGTTCCCGATAACCATAAAAAAATATCATCCGGATGAAAAGAGCATTAATTAGTGTATTTGACAAAACAGGCATTGTCGAGTTCGCCAAATCGCTGAACGCAATGGGCTGGGAAATCATTTCAACCGGAGGAACTTCGAAGCAGTTGAAAGCTGCCGGCATTCAGGTGGCGGACATTTCCGACCTGACGAAGTTTCCCGAGTGTTTTGACGGCAGGGTGAAAACCTTGCACCCCAACGTGGAAGGCGGCATATTGGCGATTCGGGACAATGAGCACCATAAGAAGCAGATGGCCGAGTTGGGCATTGAACCGATCGACATGGTTGTTTGCAACCTCTACCCGTTCAAGCAGACCATTCTGAAACCGGGTGTTTCCCATGAAGAAATCATTGAAAACATCGACATCGGCGGTCCAACGATGATACGGGCAGCCGCCAAGAATTATAAATTCGTGACGGTCCTCACCGACCCGGAAGATTACAACCTGGTGATTGACGAGTTGAAAGCCAAGGGAGACACCTCCGCCGAAACGAAGGAAATGCTGGCGGCAAAGGTGTTTATCCACACCTCCCATTACGATGCGCTGATTGCCGGCTATTTTTCAGAAAAGCTGGACATCCGCTATCCGAAGACTCTGACGCTCACTTACGAGAAAAAGCAGGATTTGCGTTACGGAGAGAATCCTCACCAGAGCGCGGCTTTCTATGCGGCTGTGAAAGAGACGGAAGGAACGTTGCCCGGTGCCGTTCAATTGCACGGCAAGGAATTGTCGTATAACAACATCGGAGACACGGACGGAGCCTTGGAGACGTTGAAAGAGTTCGACGAACCTACCATCGTCGCCGCCAAACATGCGAATCCCTGCGGCGTAGGCAGTGCCTCTACCCTTGTCGAAGCTTATCGCCGGGCTTACGAAGCGGACCCGGTATCCATTTTCGGGGGTATCGTTGCCGCCAACCGGGAAATCGATGCGGAAACCGCCACCGAAATGGCCAAGATATTCCTGGAAGTGATTGTCGCTCCCTCCTTTTCACGGGAGGCATTGGAGATTCTCACCCAGAAAAAGAACATCCGGTTGTTGCAACTGGAGCAAATCGGCAAAAGAAATGCTGCTGCCCGAAAGGCTAAAACCGTATTGGGCGGCTTGTTGATACAGGATTTGGATACCCGGCTACTAAATGACGGGGAACTGAAAGTGGTGACCAAACGCCAGCCGACGGAAGCGGAAATGCGAGACCTGATGTTTGCGTGGAAAGTCGTGAAACACGCCAAGTCGAACGGTATCGCCATCGCCAAAGACCTCTGTACGACGGGTGTCGGACCGGGACAGGTCAGCCGAATCTGGGCGCTTGAAAACGCCATTCGCCAGGGAGGCGAACGCATTGCGGGAAGCGTAATGGCTTCGGATGCCTTCTTCCCTTTCCCCGATTGCGTGGAAGCCGCTCATCGTGCTGGCATCACGGCCATCATCCAGCCGGGCGGTTCGGTCAAGGACCAGGAATCCATCGATGCGGCGGATAAATACGGCATAGCCATGATTTTTACCGGAATGAGACATTTTAAACATTAAACCTAACGCTTAACAAGATATTGAAATGGGATTATTTTCATTTTTAACACAAGATATAGCTGTCGACCTGGGTACAGCAAATACCATTATCATCTGCAATGATAAAATGGTGGTCAACGAACCTTCCATTGTTGCCATTGACCGGAAAACGGAGAAAGTGATTGCTATCGGGGAAAAAGCCCGGCAGATGCAGGGCAAGACCCACGACAACATCAAGACCATCCGCCCGTTACGCGACGGTGTGATCGCGGACTTCAACGCCGCAGAGCAAATGTTGCGCGGGATGATCAAAATGGCAAGCGTGAACAGCAAGTTCTACTCCCCCTCCCTGCGAATCGTGGTGTGTATCCCTTCCGGAAGTACGGAGGTGGAGATACGTGCCGTGCGTGACTCTTCGGAGCATGCCGGAGGACGGGATGTATATATGATTTACGAACCCATGGCAGCGGCGCTGGGTATCGGATTGGACGTGGAGGCTCCGGAAGGAAACATGATCGTGGACATTGGTGGTGGTACTACTGAAATCGCCGTTATTTCCTTGGGTGGTATAGTTAGCAACAAATCCATTCGTATCGCCGGTGACGATTTGACGGACGACATCCAGGAATATATGCGCCACCAGCACAACATCCGAATCGGCGAGCGGACGGCGGAACAAATCAAAATCAACGTCGGGTCTGCTTTGTCGGAACTGGACGAACCGCCTGCGGATTTCATCGTACAGGGACCCAACCAGATGACTTCCCTGCCGGTAGAGGTGCCCGTATCCTATCAGGAAATCGCACACTGTCTGGAGAAATCCATTTCCAAGATTGAAATTGCCATATTGGGCGCTTTGGAACAGAAGACTCCCGAATTGTGTGCGGATATTGTAAACAAAGGCATTTATCTGGCAGGCGGAGGCGCCTTGTTGCGCGGTTTGGACAAACGTCTCTCCGACAAACTGAACATACCTTTCCACATTGCCGAAGACCCCTTGCGGGCTGTGGCAAGAGGAACGGGCATCGCTTTGAAGAACGTGGATAAATTCTCATTCCTGCTTAGATAAATCTCCGGGTTGTGAAAGAAATTATTAAACTGATACTAAAGTATCATTTTACCATAATTTTTGTATTGCTGGAATTCCTCTCCTTTTCTCTGATAGTTTTGCACAACAACTATCAGAGAACTGTGTTTTCGGGATATACGGCCTCTTTTTTGAGCGGCATCTCTTCCACGGTGACTGAAATTGACGACTATTTTTATTTGAAAGTCGCCAACGACAAATTAGTTGAAGAGAATACAATCCTAAGAAATCAAATCGAGGAGTTAAAGGCGCTCAATCGCCGGCATGCGGCGGACAGGCTGTGGAGACCTGTCGATTCGACAGAGTTGAACTATGTGGTCAAAAACGCCAATATCGTCAATGCGGGGGTCAATAAAACCAAAAACTACATTACGATCGACAAGGGAACGGCAGACGGCATACACCCCGAAATGGCGGTATGTTCCAGCGACGGCGTCATCGGAGTGGTCGAGAAAGTCAGCAGGCATTACGCCAAAGTACTGCCTCTGATCAATACCAACTTGAGAATATCGGCAAAAATCAAGAAAAACGGGTACTACGGCTCCTTGCAGTGGAACGGAGAAGATTACCGCTATTCTTACTTGAACGATATACCTTTTCACGTCAGTGCCGAAATCGGAGATACCCTGGTCACCTCCGGCTTCTCCTCCATTTTTCCGGAGAACGAGCTCATCGGATTCGTGGAATCGGTAAACCGGGAGACAGCCAATTTCCTTACAATAAAAGTAAAACTGGCAACCGATTTCAAGAAGATATTGGACGTATACGTCATTGCGCATACCAAAAGACAGGAAAAGCAACAATTGGAAAACGAACTATGAGTAACCTGAAATTTTTCTTGCACTTGCTTATGCTGTTGTTGCTTCAGTGGGCCATACTGGATAATATACAGCTTCATTCTTACGTATACATCAACATTTACATCCTGGCCATCTATATTTTGCCCTACCGGTTGCGGGATGCGACGATACTCGTGTTCGGTTTCCTGCTGGGCTTGGTAATGGATTTTGCCGACAACACCATGGGCATCCATGCGGCAGCCACTACCCTGCTCGCCTACATGCGTCCGCGTTTGCTGATACTGACCTCCAACCGGGAACAGATAGACGATATTCAGGGAAAACAACGAATCAGTGATTTCGGCTGGTTCTTCAAATACGTATTGGTTTCGACATTTATCTTCAATATCGTATTGATGTTCTGCGAGGCATTCAGTTTCCACAATTTTTTTATTACTTTGTTGCGGATTGTTTGTAGTACGCTTGCTTCCGTTTTCTTCATCCTGCTGTATTATTTCATAGCGTTGAAACAAAGAAAAAATTAACCACGGGGAACTGAAACACTGGAATCATGAATAAATATACGTATCGGAAAACCGTTTTTGCCACGCTTGTCGTCTGTGTGTGCTGCATTTATATCATCCGCCTGTTTTATATGCAGGTGCTCGACGATTCGTTTCAGGTGAAGGCGATGTTGAATTCCCAGCGGGTGACCACGCAGTACCCTGCCCGGGGATTGATTTTTGACCGGAAGGGGAAATTGCTGGTGGAAAATCAGCCCGCCTACGACCTGATGGTGATTCCCCGCCAGGTACAACCGTTCGATACGACCGAACTGGTATCCATCCTCGGCATCGAAAAGGAAACGTTAAAAAAGAACCTGGTGAAATGCCGGCGGTATTCCTCTTTCAAAGCGTCGGTGCTGGTGTCCCAGATTACCGCCAACAAATATGCCGTATTGCAGGAGAAATTGCACAAATATCCGGGCTTCTTCATGCAGACCCGGACACTCCGGAAATACAACGTGTCGCATTCCGCCGACGTATTCGGTTACATCGGTGAAGTCAGCCAGGCGCAAATCAACCGGGACAGCACCTACTCCATGGGCGACTACGTTGGCATCAGCGGTTTGGAGAAAACGTACGAGTCCTCCTTGAGGGGAACGAAAGGCGAAAAAATATTGCTGGTGGACAACCACAACCGGATCAAAGGGTTTTACAAAGACGGCGAACTGGACAAACCTGCCGTTGTCGGGCAAAACCTGACGACGACGCTGGATGTTGACTTGCAGGAATATGCCTACCAGTTGATGAAAAACAAAAGAGGAGCCATCATTGCCATCGAACCCGCCACGGGCGAGATTCTCCTGAAAGTCTCCAGTCCGGGCTACGACCCCCAGCTGATGATCGGACTGGAACGGGGAAAAAATTACAAGCAACTGGAACAGGACCCCAACACTCCCCTGTTTGACCGTTCCGTTTCCGGCGCCTACCCTCCCGGATCCACGTTCAAACCCCTTCAGGCGTTGTACGGATTGAAACTGGGGGTGATTACGCCATACACTTGCTTTGAATGTTACGGAAGAGCCAGGACGCACATCGGACCGATTCCCATGGGATGCCATTACCACGATTCTCCGCTCAATTTATACCAGGCCATTCAGCAATCCTGCAACCCCTATTTCGTGAATGTCTGGCGAAGGGTGTTGGAAAGCAGCAAATTCAAAACCGTTCGGGACTCTTATGCCGAATGGCGGGAATTTACCACTTCCTTCGGACTGAACAGTCAGATTTGCCCGGACTTCACCAACGAGGTCAGCGGTTCCATTCCCACCCCTGAAAGGTACGACCAGAAATTGAAAACCCAGGACTGGCGGTGGAGCTTCATCAGTTCCCTTTCTATCGGCCAGGGAGAAATCTTGGTCACTCCGCTCCAGATTGCCAACATGGCTTGCATTTTCGCCAATCGCGGATATTACCTGACACCTCACATCGTCCGCCCTTCAAAGAGGGAAGCCGGCAGAATAAAAAAACACACCATTGACGTGGCACGAAGCCATTTTGACGTCGTTGTCGAAGGAATGGCTATGGCGACGGCAAGCGGTACCGCCCGCGGAGCGGTCATCGATTCCATGGTCGTCTGCGGTAAAACCGGTACGGCGGAAAATCCGCACGGTGACGACCACTCCATTTTCATGGCATTCGCACCCAAGGACAATCCCCGGATTGCCATTGCCATTTACATTGAAAACGGCGGCTTCGGAGCCAGGTACGCCGTACCCATCGGTGGACTGATTATGGAAAAGTACCTCAAGGGAAAAATTGCTCCGTGGAAAAAAACGATAGAGGAAAGAATGCTGAATGCCGATTTGATCAATCCGAAAGAACCGGAACAGGAGGAATAAAAACGGAGCATTAAAAACACTTCCATCATGAACAGGCAAACTGAATTATTGAAAAACATCGACTGGTTGTCCATATTCTTATACACCGTCCTGGTTTTTATGGGGTGGCTGAGCATTTACGCCGCCGTGTACGACGACCACCACAGCAGTATTTTCGACATCACCCAGAACTACGGCAAACAGTTGCTGTGGATTGGCACCGCTTTTGTCCTGGGCTTTTTCGTCATGCTGACGGACAGTAAGTTTTTCACCGCCTTTTCTTTTGCCATATACATCCTGACCATGTGCCTGCTGGTAGCGGTTCTCGTATTCGGAGTCAAGTCGCATGGTGCCAGGTCGTGGTTTGAACTGCTCGGCGTTCGCATCCAGCCGGCGGAATTCGGCAAGTTTGCCACTTGCCTGGCGGTTGCCAACGTGATGAGCCGTCACGGATTTAAAATCATGCAGTTCAGCAACTTGTTGGTGGTCGGCTTGTTGCTGGTTGTTCCTGCCGGCCTTATCTTGTTGCAGCCGGATACGGGTTCGGCGTTGGTGTACAGTTCCTTTATCCTGGTCATGTACCGGGAAGGTTTGCACGGTTCGTTGCTGTTGTTGTGCCTCATTGCCGTCGTCATTTTCATTTTCACCTTGCTTTATCCTCCGATAACGGTGGTTTCCATGGTGATCATCGGCTCTTTGGTGGCATTTCTGTATTATCGGCGGAACAGCCAGGAATTTTACTGCATCACCTTGTTCATTGTCGGCACATTTCTTTTTCTGTGGTTTCTGTCCTGGCTGTTTGACCTGTCCGTGGCCATGGAAAGCCTGCTGCTCTACTCCTATCTGCTGGCGTGCATCGTGGGCATCTATTTCATTTACAAGCGCAAAATGCGTTACATTCCGTTGGTCTTGCTGGCATCTTGGCTATGCCTGGGAGCCACCATCGGCGTGGATTACGCCTTTGACAAACTGCCCGCCCACCAACAGCATCGCATCAACGAATTGCTGGGCATAGAGGCGGATCCGACCGGGGCAGGCTATAATGTAAACCAGTCCAAGATTGCCATCGGTTCGGGAGGAATTGCGGGCAAAGGGTTCTTGCAGGGCACCCAGACCAAATTCAATTTCGTACCGGAACAGAGTACGGATTTCATCTTCTGTACAATCGGTGAAGAATGGGGCTTTGTCGGCACCACCTTGGTCATCGTGCTGCTGATGCTTTTCATCCTCCGGATTATCTGGCTGGCGGAACGTCAGCGGTCCGATTTTTCCAGAATCTACGGCTACGGAGTGGCAAGCATACTCTTTTTCCACG
>CAYNXE010000069.1:0-10847 GCA_964400995.1 uncultured Odoribacter sp. | reverse complement strand
TTCCGGCTGTCCGACAACAAACTTTGCGCCAAAGGACGTGTAGAGTCCATTTGCGTACAGAACGGACGGCTGACCCGGGGCGAATTGTTCGATGAGATTTTCAAAAAATACCTGTAATCCGGATATTTTTCGGAAAAAATCTCCAAATTCTTTGGTAAGAAGAAAAAAACAACTACTTTTGTCCTCGCAATCGAACAGAGTGCACGGGTTCTTAGCTCAGTTGGTTCAGAGCATCTGGTTTACACCCAGAGGGTCGGGGGTTCGACTCCCTCAGGACCCACAAAAAAAGAAGCTTCAAAAGAGCTTCTTTTTTTTATTTTCCATCTTTTCGGAACAATGTTATTTTTATACTACTTTTCTATTGACAACCATAGAAATTAACATAGCAAGAACCCCTAAAACAAGATATATCACTGCATATAATATAAATGCAGTTTCGCCCATATCAAAGAAAATCCACGTTCCTGATAAAAACAGTACCGCTGAAATAACTGGCAAATGCCACAACTGTTTACTGTTTTTTCCTGCAAAAGCACCTATAATAACAGAATATATTGGATTTATGGCAAAAAATAAAATGAAACAGGCAGCCATACCTTCATCCCCTTTCGCAAAAGTTACTGCCAGCGGCAATAACAGCATAATCACAACAGATAAAACAAGCCAAAATATGATATGCTGCCTCATTGTTAAACATTTTATCTCAGCCAAACAGATTCCGACAAATGTCGGCTATCTTGGAAACGAAACAAACCTCTATCTGACCGGATTTTCCGACAAATCCTTTCTTATTCCCGTAAGGCACGAAAATGCGTTTGAATCCCAGCTTGCCGGCTTCCGCAATCCGTTGCTCGATACGGCTCACAGCACGAATCTCTCCCGAAAGTCCGACTTCACCAGCAAAAACCGTATCACTGGGCAAAGCCGCGTCGATATTCGACGACAAAACCGCCATCACCACCGCCAAATCCAATGCCGGGTCGCTCACCCGGATACCTCCCGCGATATTCAGAAAGACATCCTTTGTCGCCAATTTGAAGCCGACTCTTTTTTCCAACACAGCCAACAACATATTCAGACGCCGGGAATCGAAGCCTGTCGCCGAACGTTGGGGCACCCCGTAGGCGGCTGTCGATACCAAGGACTGCACCTCCAGCAGAATCGGCCGCACCCCTTCCACCGTCGCCGATACGGCAATACCGCTCAGTTCCTGGTCGTGGTTGGAAAGCAATAGTTCCGACGGATTGGTCACCTGGCGCAAGCCGGATTGCAACATTTCATAAATACCGATTTCCGAAGTGGAACCAAAACGATTTTTCATCGACCGGAGAATCCGGTACATATACTGCTGGTCGCCTTCAAAATGCAGCACGGTGTCCACCATATGCTCCAATATTTTCGGTCCGGCAAGCTGTCCGTCCTTCGTGATGTGTCCGATTAATATGGTGGAAATCGTGTTTTCCTTGCTGAAACGCAACAACGCATTCGTACATTCCCGAATCTGAGACAGGCTTCCCGGAATGGAATCCACCGCTTCGGTCGCCAAGGTTTGAATGGAATCGATAATCAACAGGTCCGGCTGAATGCTTCTTGAATGCTCCAACACCATTTCCAGCGAGTTTCCGGACAAAAACAGACACTCGTCGCTATCTCCCCCCAGACGCTGCGCCCTCATCTTGATTTGTGAAATACTCTCCTCTCCGGACACGTACAATACTTTTCCGCAACGGTTGTGAAGTGCGAACTGCAACACCAGGGTCGATTTTCCGATGCCCGGCTCTCCTCCCAGCAGAATCATCGAACCCGGCACCATTCCGCCTCCCAGCACCCGGTTCAGCTCCTGGTCGCCGGTATCTATCCGTTCGTCCGCATTGACCTTGATTTCAGACAGGCGCAAAGCTTTGGAAGACGGAGTGGCAATCATAGCGTTGCCCCGTCCCTTGGCGACAACTTCCACTTCCTCGACAAAGCTGTTCCATTCCCCGCAAACATTGCAGCGTCCGGTCCATTTCGCCTCTTTCGCACCGCAATTCTGACAAATAAAAACCGTTTTCGACTTCGCCATAACCCTTTAAAAGAAATCCTCGTCCTCTTCGTTTACTTCCTCTTCCACCTCGACTGCCTCATTCGCAACCGCCGTCCCTTCGTCGCAATTGAATCTCCGGGCAAAGTTGGCAGGATATTCAAAAGGTCCGGTGTACACATTCAATTTGTCGTCGGCATATACCTTTTGCAAAAACTTCGCCCAAATCGGCAAGGCCATACTTGCTCCCTGTCCGTTTGCCAAATTCTGGAAATGAATGGAACGGTCGGCAGCGCCTACCCACACTCCTCCGACCAGTTCGGGCGTTATTCCCATAAACCAACCGTCGGCGTGTTCCTGAGTCGTTCCCGTCTTACCACCCATCGGATTTCTCAAATCATACCTGAAACGCAACCGCATTCCGGTGCCGTTGTTCACCACGCCTTCCAGCAGGTTGCACATCAGGTGCGCCGTATTTTCCGTAATCACTTCCCGGCTTTCCGACTGGAAGGTCGCCAGCGTATTTCCGAATTTATCCTCGATGCGCGAAACCAGCAAGGGAGAACGGTACACCCCTTTGTTCGCAAAAATGGAATAGGCTGCCACCATTTCCTTCACTGAAATCTCCGCTGTTCCGAGGAATACGGAAGGCACGGGGTCTATGAAGCTGGTAATGCCCATTTTGCGCGCCATATGAGCGACAGCCTGTGGGGTAAATTGCTTCAACACCCACGCCGATATGTTGTTTTCGGAATTGGCCAATCCCCAGCGTAAAGTCACCATTTCCCCCTTCCGTCTCGTTCCTCCCCGGGCAGTCCACGGCTCTCCGGTGGGCAGCACGAAAGTCTGCGGGATATTCGGTACCTTGTCGCACGGATTCAAGCCCTCCTGCATCGCCAGCGTATAAAGAATCGGCTTAATCGTGGAGCCGACCTGCCGTTTCCCGACACTCACCATATCATACATAAAATAACGGTAATCCGGTCCGCCGACATAAGCCTTCACATTGCCGTTCTTCGGATTCATCACCATAAACCCGGAACGGAAAAACGCCTTGTAATGCTTGACGGAATCCATCGGGGTCATCGTCGTATCGCGCACGCCTTTCCACGTAAACACCTGCATATCGACCGGCTGGTCGAAGATTTCCCGGATTTCCTCCATATTCTTTCCCGCCTTGACCAACTGACGGTAACGCTCTGACTGTCTCACGGAACGCATCAGGGCTCCATCGATCTCTTCCGGAGTCATATCGTTGGAAAACGGAGAATTTACCTTCTGCACCTTTTCCTGGTCAAACAGCGGCTGCAGTTCCTGCGACAAATGCTCCCGAACCGCCTCTTCCGCATATTTCTGCATACGGGAATCCAAAGTGGCGTAAATCTTCAAGCCGTCCGAATATAAATCGTAAGGATTTCCGTCCGCCTTCGTGTTCTTTTTGCACCACCCGTAAAGCGGATCGCTTGCCCACACAATCGAATCCAGCTTATACTGACTTACGCTCCGGTAATTCTTTCGCACCGGCTTGTTTGCCGTCATATACAAACGAAGATATTCCCGGAAATAAGCAGCCAATCCCTCCTTGTGGTCCACCCGCTTGAAATTCAGTCCCAACGGCAGCATTTTCAGGGAATCGTACTCCCTCCAGCTGATTTTCCCGTACTTGTACATCTGATGCAGCACGACATTCCGACGATTCAGCGTCAATTCCGGACGCCTCACCGGATTGTAATAAGAGGAGTTTTTCGCCATTCCCACCAGCATAGCCGCCTGCTCAACCCGGAGGGAATCCAGCGGTACCTGAAAGTAGATTTCGGCAGCGGAACTGATACCCACCGCCAGATTCAAGAAATCGTACTTGTTCAGATACATCGTCATAATCTCTTCCTTGGTATAGCTCTTTTCCAGGCGTACGGCGATGACCCACTCCCTGAATTTCCGGATAGCCAGTTCAAAGGCATTCAAGTCCGGTTCGCGGGGAAACAACATCTTCGCCAACTGCTGGCTTATGGTACTACCACCTCCAGCGGAAGAATTGCCCGTCAGCAGTCCCTTGAGCACACGGAAAAGTCCGCGCACGTCCACGCCGCTGTGTTCATAGAAACGAACATCCTCGGTAGCCACCAGGGCATCGATGACGGAAGTGGGTATTTCCCGGAATTCGGTGTACTTCCGGTTCTCTTTCTCGAAATACTTGTTCATTACGGGACCGTCCGCAAAATAAACCTCCGAGGCAAAACGATTGTTCGGGTTTTCCAACTCTTCAAACGTAGGCATAAAACCCAGGTTCCCGTTGGAAATCAACCAGAAGAAAAAAACAACCGCAGCAATGCCGGCTAAAACGACAGCCCAGAACAATACCACTAATTTCCAATATTTTTTCAACATACCTAATCGTATAAAATTCAGCACGCAAAGCTAATCAAATAAATAAAAAGTTATTCCAAGGTACGGAGAAAAAGAATATCCCGCTCGTCCGGCTACTTGTACTCGTCCCACGCCTTGATTGCCATATCCGACTTGTCCACCTTGCAAATCGCATAGATAAAGGCGCTGGCAAGCCGGGCATTCGTAATCAGCGGGATGTTGTAATCCACCGCCGCACGCCGGATTTTATAACCATTATCCAGTTCCCGCTTGGTGTAGTTTTTCGGAATATTGATGACCAGGTCGATTTTCTTGTTGCGGAGATAATCCATAATATTCGGCTCCTTTTGCTCGTCCGGCCAATGGAGCACCGTCACCTGGATGCCGTTCTCCTCAAAGAACTTCGCCGTACCTGCCGTGGCAAAGATATGGTAGCCCTTGCCGACCAGCATCTTGGTCGAATTCAGCAATTCCACCTTGGAACGGCTGGGGCCCGACGAAATCAGGATATTTTTTTCAGGAATCCGGTGTCCCACCGAAATCATACTCTTTAAAATCGCCTCGTAGTAATTTTCACCGATACATCCCACTTCGCCCGTGGACGACATATCCACGCCCAGCACGGGGTCGGCTTTCAACAGACGGGCAAACGAGAATTGCGACGCTTTCACGCCGACATAGTCCAAATCAAACACCGACTTGTTGAGCTGCTCCACGTGTTCGCCCAGCATTATCCGGGTCGCCATTTCGATGAAGTTGTATTTCAGCACTTTGGACACAAACGGGAAACTGCGGGAGGCGCGCAGGTTGCATTCGATGACCTTGATGTCGTTGTCCTTGGCCAAAAACTGCATATTGAAAGGTCCAGAGATGTTCAGTTCCTTGGCTATGGCACGGGCAATCTTCTTGATTCTCCGCAGGGTTTCCACATACAGTTTCTGTGCCGGGAAAACAATCGTGGCATCGCCCGAATGCACTCCGGCAAATTCCACGTGCTCGCTGATGGCATAAGCCTTGATTTCACCGTTTTGAGCCACTGCGTCGATTTCCACCTCCTTGGCCTGTTCGATAAATTCGGTCACCACCACCGGATGGTCTTTGGAAACCTCGGCCGCCAAATCCAGGAAATGCACCAATTCTTCCCGGTTCGACACGACATTCATCGCCGCACCCGACAACACGTAGGAAGGACGTATCAGCAAGGGGAAACCGACCTCATCCACGAACTTGTAGATGTCCTGCATATTGGTCAGCTCCTTCCAGCGGGGCTGATCAATGCCCAACTGGTCGCACATCGTGGAAAATTTCTGCCGGTCCTCCGCCCGGTCGATGGATTCCGCCGAAGTTCCGAGAATGTTCACATATTGTTCTTTCAGGCGCATCGCCAGATTGTTCGGTATCTGTCCGCCGGTGGACACGATAACGCCTTTCGGCTCTTCCAGTTCCACGATGTCCATCACCCGTTCAAAGGACAATTCGTCGAAATACAGGCGGTCGCAGGTGTCGTAATCCGTGCTCACCGTCTCCGGATTGTAATTAATCATCACGGAACGATAGCCCGCCTTTTTGATGGTATTCAACGCACTCACCCCGCACCAGTCAAATTCCACGCTGCTCCCAATCCGGTAGGCACCGGAGCCCAATACAATCACCGACCGGCCGTCGTGCTCGTAAGGGACATCGTTTTCCGCCCCGTTGTACGTGACGTACAGGTAATTGGTCATTGCCGGATATTCCCCGGCAAGCGTATCGATTTGCTTCACATAAGGCACAATGCCCAGGCCTTTCCGATATTCCCGAACCTCCAGCATTTTCCGATGCGCGGACTGCTTTTCGTCCTTTATGGCAAGGCGGGCAATCTGGAAATCGGAAAATCCCATTTGTTTCGCCTGCTTCAATAAAACGGCACTGACCCCGGTAATGACGGAATATTTGTCCAATTCGTTCTTGAGGTCGTGGATGTTTTGCAACCTTTCCAGGAACCACTTGTCAATCCGGGTCATTTCGTGAATCTTGTCCACCGTATAGCCCTTGTCGAAAGCCTCCGCGATGGCAAAAATGCGCTTGTCCGTCGGATTCACCAGTTCTTCGTTAATATCCGGAAGCCGAATCTTGTTTCCGACAAATCCGTGCATTCCCTGTCCCACCATTCGCAAGCCTTTCTGTATGGCTTCCTCGAAAGTACGGCCGATGGCCATAATTTCTCCCACGCTCTTCATAGAAGAACCGATTAATTTGGACACGCCTTCAAACTTGGTCAAGTCCCAGCGGGGTATCTTGCAAACGACGTAATCCAAGGCAGGTTCAAAACAAGCGGTCGTCACCTTGGTCACGGAATTTTTAATCTCGTGCAATCCGTATCCCAAGCCCAGTTTCGCCGCCACGAAAGCCAACGGATAACCGGTCGCCTTGGAAGCCAGGGCGCTGGAACGCGACAAACGGGCATTCACCTCAATCACCCGGTAATCCTCGGAATTCGGGTCGAGGGCATACTGCACATTGCATTCGCCAACGATGCCTATATGGCGGATAATCCGAATGGCAATGGCACGCAGTTTGTGGTACTCGCTGTTGCTCAACGTCTGGGAAGGTGCCACGACGATGCTTTCCCCCGTATGAATCCCCAGCGGGTCGAAATTTTCCATATTGCACACCGTGATGCAGTTGTCGTATTGGTCGCGCACCACTTCATACTCCACTTCCTTCCAGCCTTTCAACGATTCTTCCACCAATATCTGGGGAGAATAGGAGAAGGCACTGACAGCCAATTTCTTCAACTCCTCCTCATCGGAACAGAAGCCCGAACCGAGACCGCCCAGCGTATAGGCGGCACGCACGATTATCGGGAAACCCAGTTCCCTGGAGGCGGCGATCGCTTCGTCCATATTGTTGGCGGCAATGCTCCGGGGCGTTTTCACCCCGATTTCGTGCAGTTTGTTGGCGAAAATCTCCCGGTCCTCCGTGTCGATGATAGCCTGCACCGGAGTACCCAGCACCTGCACGTCATATTTTTCCAGGATGCCTTTCTGGTACAGCTCGACGCCGCAGTTCAACGCCGTCTGTCCGCCAAAAGACAGCAAAATCCCGTCCGGACGTTCCTTTTTAATCACCTCCTCGACATATTCGGGTGTCACCGGCAGATAATAAATCTTGTCTGCCACCCCCTCCGAGGTCTGCACGGTGGCGATGTTCGGATTAATCAATACGCTGTATTTGCCTTCCTCCCGAATGGCTTTCAATGCCTGGGAACCGGAATAATCGAACTCGCCTGCCTGTCCGATTTTCAACGCTCCCGAACCCAGTAACAATATTTTATTGATTTCTTTCATATCAGATGTCATTGTGGATTGTAAATTTCTATTTTTTCCCCGCCTTCTCCATATTCCTGATGAATTCGTCGAACAGGTATTCCGTATCCACGGGCCCGCTGGATGCCTCGGGATGGAACTGGGCGGAAAAGAAAGGTTTCGTCTTGTGGCGGATTCCCTCGTTCGTTCCGTCGTTCACATTGACGAAAAGCGGTTCCCAGTCCGCCGGCAATGTCTTATCGTCTATGGCAAACCCGTGATTCTGGGAAGTGATGTAGCAACGATTGCCGCCCGGTTGCATCACAGGCTGGTTGTGGCTGCGATGACCGTATTTCAATTTATAGGTCTTTGCGCCTGCGGCAAGTGCCATCAACTGATTGCCCAGACAAATCCCCATAATCGGCTTGTCCCCGTTCAGAATCTTCCGGATATGCTCGACTGTCGCCACGCATTTGGACGGGTCGCCGGGACCGTTGGACAAAAAATAGCCGTCGCACGCCTCCTGGGTGAAGTCATAGTCCCAGGGCACCCGCTTGATGGTCACGTCCCGTTTCAACAGGCAGCGGATGATGTTGTATTTTACTCCGCAATCCACCAATATCACCTTGTATTTGCCGTGTCCGTATTCCACAACTTCTTTCGTGGACACCTCCGCCACAATGTTGTTTTCGTTCGGGTCGTAGAAAGGAACGGAAATGTTGTCGAACTCTATCCGACCCAGCATAGCGCCGTGTTCCCGCAATTTTTTCGTCAAGGCCCGGGTATCTATACCAAAAAGTCCCGGAATCTGTTGTTCTTTCAACCATTGACCGAGACTTTTCTGTGAATTCCAGTGACTGTATGCAAACGAGTAATCGGAAATGACGAGAGCCGTGCAGTGAATCTTGTCCGACTCGAAAAATTTCGAAACCCCGTTCTCCTCGTCATCGACCGGCACCCCGTAGTTCCCAATCATAGGATAGGTGGGAACCAGTATCTGCCCCTTGTAGGAAGGGTCAGTCAAACTCTCGGGATAACCCGTCATCGCCGTATAAAATACGACCTCCCCGGAAACTGACTTCTCATAACCGAAAGAGGTGCCTTCATAAATGGTCCCGTCCTGCAGGACCAAACGCGCTTTTTTGAAATTTTGCATATCTATTTGATGAACTGATTTACCAAACGTCCAAATTGGTGCAAAGGTAATAGAATATTTGTATATTTATTCTTTTATGCCGAATAAATATACAAATCGGATTGTAATAACTTTATTAGTAACAACTCTATTACTAACAACATTATTAGTAATCACTTTGTTAGTAATCATTTTATTACTAAATTTGCACCCGAATCATCTATGAAGAAGCTATGGTAAACAAGCCTTTCATATTCGGAGTGGCAACATCGGGAGACAATTTTACCGACCGCAAGAAAGAAACAGAACGTCTGTCGTTGAACTTCCGGAACGGGGTAAATACGATACTGATTTCCCCTCGCCGCTGGGGCAAAACCTCCCTGGTGCAAAAAGTGTGTCGCCTGACACAATCCGACAAATTGAAAATCGTTTACCTCGACATCTTTTCCTGCCGCAGCGACAAGGAGTTCTACGACGCATTCGCTTCTGCCGTTCTCAAACAGACGTCCTCCAAACTGGAGGAATGGCTGGAAAACGTCAAATTGTTCCTTTCGCGTATCCGCCCAAAGATTTCAATGGGCACCGACCCGATGACGGAATTTTCCATATCGTTTGAAATAAATCCCCAAAGCAATGACATCGATGAAATTCTCCAACTCCCCGAAAAGATAGCGCAAAAGAAAGGCTACAAAATCGTGGTTTGCATCGATGAATTTCAACAGATTGCCGAATTCCAGGACTCCAGAACATTCCAAAAACGGTTGCGTTCAATCTGGCAATTGCAAAAGTCAGTCTCATATTGTCTGTTCGGTAGCAAAAAACACTTGATGAACGAACTTTTCGAGAAAAAAAGCCTTCCGTTTTATAAATTCGGCGATACCATTTATCTGCCGAAAATCGGAACGTCCGACTGGGTAAATTATATATGCGACCGTTTTAAGGTCACCGGCAAACACATTTCAAAAGAACTGGCGGAAAAAATCTGTCAGCGCGTGGAAAACCATTCCTCCTATGTGCAACAATTAGCCTGGCTGGTGTGGATTCATACGGATAAAACCGCCTCAGAACAAGACTTCGAGGAAGCGTTCCAGGATATTCTCGACCAAAACACTCCCTTGTTCGAGAAGCAGACGGAAAGCCTCACCACCTACCAGATGAATTTCTTGCGCGCCCTCATAAACGGCGTACACAAGAAATTTACCACTCAAGAAGTTTTGCAAAAATACCAACTCGGATCCTCCGCCAACGTCAGCATCGTGAAGCGGGCATTGGAAAAGAAAGAATTGATTGAAATCGAAAAAAATCAAGTCATCCTCCCCGACCCCGTAATGAAAGTGTGGCTGAAAAGGGAGTTGAGGATGTAAAGAACCGGATTTCCCTGTAAGGAGAATCCGGTTCTAACATTTGACTTTGATGTTATTACACTCCTTTTAAAAGCTTTTCATCAAGAATTCTTCAACAGTAACGATAACAAAAAAACCTACTACTGCAAAAATAATAAATAGCACAAGCGCAAAAACAGCCCAATGATGTTGAACCCGTTTAAAATGTTCAATGCTATCCCACGACCTTCCTCTCCAAGCCCAACGACTACCACCTACACCTAATACAAAAAATCCTATAAAATGAAGCAACGGTCCAACATAAGGAATAAAAACGATAGGAATAAGAAGCAAGGAAGCATACACTCCATTGAATATTCCCCATATCCAACCAAAGCAAAAGCCACCCCAATTCCATTTAGTTGCTTCTACCGGCACTGACGAAGGTACATTCATTATTTGCTCCATTGGTTGCCTCACTTGCTTCGCCTGTTCCAACCATTCACCGCAATGTTTGCATTTCAAAGCTGTCGTAAAAATTCTTTCCCCACAATAGGGACACGGTTTGGTTTCTTCCATAATTCTAAGTAAAAAGTCTTATTTAATCATTTATTCTATACGAATCCAACCCTGCACTTCCGTTTCGTTTCCGAAAACCGTAGGGTCACCTTTTCCACTTTCTTTTCCAGTTTTTTTCTGAATACCTAACTTAT
>CAYNXE010000068.1:9650-10924 GCA_964400995.1 uncultured Odoribacter sp. | reverse complement strand
TTTTGCTACAAAAATATTCACAATAAAAAATTTAAAAATAATTAAACATGATGAAGAGTACGTCAGCAACCCGTTTTTAGTTACAAAAATACAAGACTAAGCGCCCTCCAACGGTGCAAATATAAACTAAATTATTCATAATCAGCAAACATATATATGCTTTATTCCAAATATGAAGATATTTTATTTTTTCTGCCCTTTTTTCTTGTATATCCAAACAAAACATCTACCTTTGCACCAAAATTAATAACTGGTGTCATAGCTCAGTTGGTAGAGCAAAGGACTGAAAATCCTTGTGTCCCTGGTTCGATTCCAGGTGATACCACCTCAGAAAGAAGCAGTTACGAAAGTGACTGCTTCTTTTTTTATTCCGTTTTAGGGGCGATTTATAGGCATTTTCGACAAGTTGTTTAAACCACATTTAAACCCAAAGGGCAATATATACCTGATTAAACCTAAACATTTATATGGAGGCTGGGCAAAAAAATATGATGTTTATCCATCCGCAAACAAATCATCGGCTGTTAATTGCGAATGGATGCCGTTCATTGAATAGGAGTTCTTCAAGAGTCCGGAACTTGTTATCATTGTCAGGACGATTCCCTTGCGAGTTTTTGTTAGCTGACGAAACAAAGCTGCCTTGTTGCGCAGATTCTCCATATATTTCTTGTCAATCATATATGGTCCGTCGGAATATTTTATCTCGCAAAGATTTATTGCCTTATCACTACGGTCAATCAACAGGTCGATCTGCGCCCCGGAATGCGCATCAGTAGCAGCGGTACGCCAGAGTATTCGTTTGTGATTACACCGCTTATTCCAAGAGCCTTTTTTATCTGTTCAGCGTGCAAAAGACATACCCGCTCAAAAGCGAGACCACTCCAAGCATGGAAGACGGAAGTCATCTGTATCTTTGACCAATAATTGGCATCCGTATTCTTTCGCCCTTCCATAAACTTGAAGTAGAACAACGTAAAGTTATCTATCAACTGATAGAGGGAATTTTTCGTTTTTGCTCCTATTGCCTGATATTTACGGACAAAACCGCAATTCTCTAAATCTTCCAGATATTTTGTAAGCAGTCCGCTGGTTGCAATATTAGCGTTTTCGATGATTTCATCACGGGTCATTCCGATTTTCTTTTTTGCCAACGCTGTGATTATATCCAAATATGCTTCAGGTTGTTTAAAGAGCGATGAATATAACTCTTTAAACTCGTTTTTTAACTTGGGATTTTTCCCAAAGACCAATGTGTCAATATTCTGCGGCAAACT
>CAYNXE010000068.1:5360-9640 GCA_964400995.1 uncultured Odoribacter sp. | reverse complement strand
GTTGAAAGGCTGTAGATGAATCTGGTTGTTTAATCTATTATGCAGGCCACCTCTATTCTTCAGTATCTTCTTAACCATCCAAGAGGTCGCTGAGCCACATACAATAAGGAGTATATCTTTTCTCGCCGATGCCCAACCATTCCAAAAGTTCTCAAATGCAGGCATAAAGCTTGATTTAGGAGCATCCATCCAAGGCAGTTCATCCAAGAACACCACCTTTTTACCTTCCGGTAGCTCTTTAAGAAACTGCTCAAGCATATAGAAGGCCTTGAGCCAATTATTAGGATTGGCTCCATTCTTATAGCCGTAATCTTTCAGTGACAGATAGAATCGCTGTAACTGTTCCTTCGTTGAAGCGTTAGCCATTCCGGAGTATGAGAACGCAAAATTATCGTGAAAAACCTCTCTTACAAGATATGTCTTTCCTATTCTACGGCGTCCGAATATGGCGACAAACTTGGACTCTTCTGAATCATAGGCCTGTCGAAGTTCCTGTATCTCTTTCTCTCTTCCTATCAGCATATAAGATATAATTTAGACTGCAGAGATACAAAATTTTTCTTACACCACGTTTCCAAATCTCATTTTTTTTATAAGATTTGGAAGCGCGACGCATCATCCAACCCAAATCTGATTTTTACACCACATTTAAAATCACTCCATTTTAATCTTCGCTTTCTTCCCTTTGGTCAAGGGCAGGGAGACAAATCCGTTTTCCACTTTCGCAGGTTTGCCGTCAACAAGCACCCGGTTGATTCCTGCCGGAACTTTCAGGCGGAAAGCATAGTCCGCACGGGCGGTCAGCGTGACGTTCCGCACCCTGCCTTCTTTCCAGGTGACATCGACAACTCCTCCGCCACGCACACACAAGCCCTTGAATTCCCCCTCTCTCCACGCATCCGGCAAAGCCGGCAAAAGGTCGATATATCCCTGCTGGCTCTGAATCAACATCTCCGCGATTCCGGCACAACCGCCAAAGTTTCCGTCTATCTGGAAAGGAGGATGAGCGCAAAACAGATTGGGATAAGAACCGCCCCCACGATAGACAATCTTCCCGTCGACCGCCACAGGCGTCAACAAATTTTTCAGTAACCGGTACGCCCGATTGCCGTCATGCAGACGCGCCCAGAAATTTACCTTCCAAGCTCTGGACCAACCGGTTCCGGCATCTCCCCGCCGTTCCAAAGTCTTCCGTGCCGCTTCTGCCAATTCCGGCGTTTCCGTCACGGAAATCTGATTGGAGGGGTACAACCCGAACAAATGGGACACGTGACGGTGATGCACATCCGCCTCCTCGTAATCCTCCAGCCACTCCTGCAAATATCCTCCCTTGGGACTGATTTGCATCGGAGGCAATTTCTCCATTGCCTGTTCCAGCTCCACGGCAAAAGCCTCATCCCGTTCCAGGATGCGAGCCGCCCGAACCGTATTGGCAAACAACTCATTCACCAATTGCACATCCATTGTCGGGCCCATGCAGGCACTCACCGCCACCCGGCTTCCCGGCATATAAAAAGCATTCTCGGGCGAAGAAGAAGGAGCCGTCACCAACCAGCCGTGTTTCGGTTCCTCAATCATCGAAGAAAGGAAAAAATGTGCCGCCCCTTTCAACACCGGATACACCTCTTCCAAATAAGCCTTGTCCTGCGTAAAGGCATAATGTTCCCACAGATGCTCGCACAGCCAGGCTCCTCCCGTATTCGTCGCCCCCCAGGAGGCGTGCTCTCCCGGTGCGGTAAAATGCCACGGATTGGTCATCATGTGCGCCACCCACCCTTCAGCACCGTAAAAACAACGGGCGGTCTGCTCTCCGGAAGGAACCATTCCGGCAACCAAATTCTTCAAAGGAGTATGCAACTCCGACAAATTGGCGACTTCCGACGGCCAGTAGTTCATCTGCAAATTGATATTCAAATGATAATCCCCGTTCCAAGGCGTGCGAACCGTATTTGCCCACAATCCCTGCAAATTCAAAGGCAGGGTATTTTCACGGGTACCGCTCATCATCAGATAACGACCGAATTGAAAATACAACGCCACAAAAGCGGGGTCGTCCTGTTCCTTGAAACGAATCAACCGCTGGTCCGTGGGCAACGTATCGGGCATCTGTCCCAGATTCAGTTCCACCCGGTCGAATTTATCCCTCCAGGCTGCCAGGTGCCGATTCTGCAAAATTTCATAGTCCATTTTTTCCGCCTCCGCCAGTAATTTCGCCACCAGTCGTTCAAAATCGGCATTCCACAAAGAGGTTCCGGCAGACAACAATATATAAGCCGTCGTCGCCCCTTTCACGTGAATCTCGGCAGAATCCGCCACCTGCTTTCCTCCGTCAGTCAACACCTTCATCAGCGCCAGATAACGGTTGCCCTCACCGTCCGTACCGTTGTTCAGGCATCCTTCCATGTGCACCACCCCGTCATTGGAATAACAACTGAAATTCTCCGGCCGGTCCAACGCCACGTCAAAATACAATTGATTCTTTTTATCGGCAGTCAGCTTGATGACCACGACATCCTCCGTATGGGAAACAAAATATTCCCTGCGATACTTGACATCCCCCTTTCGGAAAGTCGTCCAGGCGATGGCACGGTTCAAAAACAATCCCCGCTGGTAATCCGCATAATCCTCCTTGCTGCCGTCCGCAAAGAAATAGCGCAACTGCATATTTCCCAGCAACTGGAAAGAACCGTAAGGCGCATCCGCCCCGTTTCCGAAAGCCGAACCCTTGCCGCCACAAGCGAAATACCGGTACATCATCTGCTGGGCACGGTCGTTCTTTCCTGCCAGCAACAGTTTCCGGATTTCCGGCAAAAAACGGGAAGCCTCGGGATTACAAGTTTCGTCCACACTCCCCGACCACATCGTAATGTCGTTCAACGTGATGTTTTCCCGAAACACTCCTCCATCGGGCATCGCCCCCAAACGACCGTTTCCCAACGGCAAAGTCTCCTCCCACATCCGTGCCGGAGTCGTGTACCACAATTTCAATTCCTGAGACCGGCGACAGGAAAACACGCCTATCACCACACCGATGAGCCATACAATACGCAACGCTGTCATTTTCATTTCTTTTAATTACAACGTTCAAAGATAAACCCAAAAAAGATATGTTGCAAACACCACGTTGCATATCTCCGCCGATTCCTTACCTTTGCACTCCGAAAACAAACCCTCGAATTTCAGACAACGGTATGGTTAAATTTGAAGTCACGGAAGAATACATCGAATTGATAAAACTGCTGAAAGTATTGCAAATTGCCGAAAGCGGAGCCATGGCAAAAGCATTGGTGGACAATGAAGAGGTGCTCCGGAACGGAGAAATCGAAACCCGCAAGCGAGCCAAAATAAGAAAAGGCGAAACCATTCAGGTGCTGGGAGAAACCATCGTGACCTTTTAAATCAAACGCCCTTCCGTTCCTTTTCTATTTCAAAAGCAATGCGATGACTCTCCAGCGAAGAGTCGATGCGAGTAAGCAAAGTCTCCGGCTGCCGGGTACGCACGGCGGACAGAAAGTCGCGAACCATTTCCAAATCCGCCCCGCCGTGATAATTGCATTCACCGTAAAACTCGGAAAAATCATACACCTCATCTTCCCTGTCCGGATGAAAATGACGCACCGTCAACATCCGTTCGTCACCGAACACTTCCCCCTGGCTGAACATAAAATGAGTACGCCTGCCCGAATCCCGAGTAAAGGCATCCATTGAAAAATTAACGGTCACCTCATCTTCCAGCAACATCGAAACCACTTGATGGTCAACCACGTCATTATCGCAATGATACACGCAACGCCCGTAAGGTCCCGTTTTCAATTCCTCCCAAATGATTTCGTCCTCCTTTCCGCCCTCCGGAATATCGAAATGGCGAAGCCAGCGTTTCCGCCGGTAATACAGTTCCACTGCCGAATAGGGGCACTCCCTTTCCACCGCACATCCGTCCGTACAACGCAACGCACTGCCGGCAGGAGCGTGTTCCGCCCGAAACCACTTCAAGGAGCCGTAGGAGCTGACACGAAGGCATTTCTTCCCGGTCAGCCACACCAGCAAATCCAAATCGTGGCAAGCCTTGGACAAAATCATCGGATTCGTTTCGCTTTCCTTCCGCCACAAGCCCCTCACAAAAGAATGGGTCATCCGTTCTATCCCCACCGACTCGATATGATTCACCGTAATCAGTTCACCCAGGGTCTTGTCCGCCACCACCTCCCGGAACTTCTTGAAATAGGGATGATAACGCAGCACGTGGCAGACGCCTGCCACCCGGTTCAACTCCCGGGCTT
>CAYNXE010000068.1:0-5260 GCA_964400995.1 uncultured Odoribacter sp. | reverse complement strand
TCCTTCCAACCTTCCACAATCTCCTCGTACACCTCATCGGGAATACAGGTATGCTGCAAAGAGACCAAAGTGCCCGACTTCGCCTTCTTCAAAACAATGCGGGCTACCGACTGTTCCTCCCGTTCTCCGAAAAACCACTCCTGCTCCAACAACCGGTTCGGCACCACTTTCAGGTTCACCCCGGTAATATCCCCTTCCCACAACGAAAAGACATACCCTTCTTCTGCCTTCATATCGGCAGGATACCCGCTCCACAATTCAATCTGGAAAGGATTGGTCAATGCCGCGAACACCTCTTCCGGGTCCGCCAGTATTTCAAGCTCATATTGAAAATCCATACTTCTCTTTTATGCCATTTCAAATCACGACACGAAGATACGAATAAGTATTCGAGCATTGGTAGCCCCATTCAAAAAAAAATCCGCGACCATGTCGCGGAAATCTTATTGAACGAAGTTATTGATTTGGTTGGCGGGATTCAGCGGGATTTGGTCAGACAAGACCAAAGACTTGACCATGTGCAACGTCCCTTGCTTGTACTTCTGGAAATGCGCCGATGCAATGTGCTTGTCGTATGCCTCTTTGCTTGCATAAGTCTCGAGAATGGTTATCCGGCAAGGATTCTCCTTCTCGCTGACGGCATACATCGTCAGCACGCCCGGTTCGGTGCGCAGCTAATGTCCTACCTGTTTCTGCTGTTCGGCATTATAGCGGTCGCCGACAACGGGAATGGCGGCAACGGTGCGTTCCAACTCGCTCCACGCTTCGGCTGGCACGTCAAAAGCAAGCGTATGCAAATTCTCTTCCAGGTGCGACTGCTTGGTCGTTCCCGGAATTGGAACAATCCACGGGGCTTTCTGCAACAGCCAACCGAGAGCCACCTGCGCCGAGGTCATACCGCGCTCCCTACCGAAGCGTTGCAATGCCGCCACGATGCGCGTGTTGGCGCGAATGGCATCGGGCTGGAAGCGGGGCAGGGTGTGGCGGTTGTCGTTCGCCGTGTCGAAAACGGTGTATTCGTTGATGCAGCCGCCAAGGAATCCCCGGTTGATAGGGCTGTAAGGCACAAAGCCGATGCCGAGTTCCCGGCAGATATCCAGCACACCGTTTTGCTCCACGTCACGGTGCATCAGGTGATATTCGCTTTGAATGGCGGTAAGCGGACAAACGGCGTGAGCCTTGCGAATCGTCTCGGCACTCACTTCGCACAAGCCCCAGCGTTGCACTTTGCCTTCCTGGATGAGTTCTTTGATGGTTTCCGCCACCTCTTCAATCGGCGTATGCGGGTCATAGCGATGCTGATAAAACAACGGAATGGAATCTGTCCGCAGACGTTTCAGGGATTCTTCACAATAACGGCGCACCGTCGCACGACTGCTGTCCTGCCGTCCCGTGCCTTTGCCGTCGATGACTTCGTGACCGAATTTGGTGGTCACGTTGATTTTGCCCTTGAATGCCGACAAGGCTTCTCCCGCCAAATACTCGTTGGTCAGAGGTCCGTAAATGATAGCGGTGTCGAAAAGCGTGACGCCACGATCCACAGCTTCGTGCAACAGCCGGATGCACGCTTGCTTATCAGGATGCTGGCTGCGGTTATAAGTCATACCCATTACGCCGAAACCGAGAGCGGACACTTCCAGTGCCGCACGTCCCGTACCGAGCGTGCGATAGGGCATACCATTCTTGATGACGGGCGATGCGTTAGCGTCACCGAGGGCGACATTAGCAGCCTTTACCTTATTGACAACGGGTTGAATGGTGAGCGCCGCTCCCACGGTTGCTGCCGCTTTCAGAAAATGGCGACGACTGATTTCCTGCTTCATAATGATATAATTAAAGTTCTGACGCAAAGGTAAACGGAAAGCCCCGCAACGGATTTGTTGCGAGGCTCAAAATATTTTGTTGCAAGGTTCAATGTGAGAACTCTTTTTACCTTACTTCTTTCCACATTTCTTCAAATCAGCCCAGACTTTATCCACTTCGGTCTCTCCCTCAAAATAAGGATGTTGTTCGCTCCTGCGGAATGTTTCGCCGGCGGGGACGAGGATGATTTTGTCCGAATCGGGATATTCGCACACATCGTGACCGATATAGGAACGCATATCGAGGTAGGTGCAAGGCTCCTCGGTATGATTGTGGAGCTGATGCGCACCGCTCTCTCCTGCCTCAAAAAACAAAATGTCCCCTTCGTGCACGGTTTCAAGTCCGGCAGGCGTTCGCAGGGTTGCCGAACCGGACAATATGAAGAACAATTCTTCCGCATAGCGATGGAAATGATAAGGGGCATTGTATTGCTGCGGATTGAGCTGCCGCAGGTCGAAATTCAGGTATTGCGGTTCAACGCCTTTCACCTGCCGGGAAATGTCGGTCAGCAGCCGAAATCCGTCTATCTTGCCGGGATTCGGCTGAAAATCGCGTTCTTCTTTTCGAATAATGGTTGCCATAATGATTGTCGGATTTTAGTTATATACTTCCTGTCGGAGCCACTCCATACGCTTCCTTGTATATCTTTGAAAAGTGAGAGAGGTTTTTGAAGCCCACTTCGTAGCAGATGTCGGAAATTTTGCGACCGCCTTTCCGGATTTGTTCGTAGGCGGCATCAAGGCGTCGCTTTGTCAGCCATTTCTGTGGCGTGAGATCGCTGACCTTGGCAAAGTCCCGTTTGAAAGTCGCCAGCGAGCGACCGGTATAATAGGCGATTTCCTGCATCGAAAGCTCGTTCTTGTAATTCTTTTCCAGAAACTCCATAATGTCGATTTTCCACGGGTCAACGAAGTCGAACAGCGAAGCATAGAGATTTTCATCCGTATGCAGAATCGCGTAAACGCCCTCCGTCATTTTCAATTTCAACACCTCTTCAGAGGGCTTTACGGCGGCATCGAAATAGGGAATCACGGATTCAAACAAACTCCGTATGTCGGGGCGGTTGGAAGGCAGGACACGCAAGCTCGCCTTATCGCGTCTGGCATCTGCCGGAATGTCGCGTCGGTTGAGCGTCTGATAAAATTCGCCAAGAAACTCACGGGAGAATTTCAATACGATAGAACGATAAGGATTCCCTTCCTTTACCCGCTTTTGCAGCCACATCCGGTTATCACGCCGCATAAAAGCGCAGTCACCGGGATGCAGCACGGTTTTGCGTCCGCGTTCGGTAATCTCCAGTTCGCCGGAATAAATGTAAATGAGCGTATGCTCCCGGTTGCAGTGCGCACATCCCCGGTCGTCGGTAAAATAGCTTGCCATAAACACGTTCGAGCAGTCGAAAACATCCAGACGTTCCATAGTTATTTCCTTATTTCAAAGACAAAGATACGAACTTTTCGTGTATGGTATTTTGCTGAAAGGCTCAAATTCGGCAAATATCCGAATCCCCTTTCTCAATCCGTTCCGCCTTTCGCAAAAACTCAAGATTCTCCCGGCAATCGTCCACCCAGGGATATGCCAATTCCCGGAACAACGCCTCCGTTGCAAGGCGGACATCCACTTTCCGGTATTCGCCTTCGTGCACGAAATTCAGATACTTCAACACCCGAAACGCATTGAACCGGTCAAAGAAACGTTTCCTGAACTGAGCCAGCGAGGCACAATTGGCATTGACCTCCTCCAGCAATCCCAAGCCGTCCGTTTCGGCAAGGAAAGACCGGATGCCTGACGGCAGTTTCAGGAAATACGCCTCACACTTCGCCCGGTCTGCCTTATACAAAACCGGAAGCCCGGAAAAGAAATGCCTTAACGCCCGGAAAGCGGCAAAATCATACACCGGAAACGCTCCGCCGTTCTCCACAATCTGCCGTACCGCCTGCCCCGTTCCGAAAGGCGTGCGAGTGGAGAAACGGGCGGAAGGATACACCCGGGTGCCCTGCAAAGTGGCAAAGCGACCAGTCGAAATCAATTTCTGCAAAAAATAAAAATCCTCCCCCGCCTGACGTTTGTTCATCCCTCCCTGGGCAACATAATCGGAAGCCCGGACAGCAAAAGCCGAACCGATGCAGTGAAAAGCATAAGGATGTCCCGTATATGCCAAAGCCAACCGGTAATACCGCAGATACAGCTCGTATTTGACCATGGCGTCAGCGACCTCCTCACCGCACTCGTCCAGGCGGTGGGCATAGGCGATGGAAATCCCGGCAACCGGATGCTCCCGGAAATACCGGATTGTTTCATCCAGATAATTCACCTCCATCCAGGTGTCGGCATCCAAGGACAAAATGGGACACTCCGGCCGTCCTTGCCGATAAAAGAAGCAAGCCGCCGCATCCATGGCAATTTTGCGCGCCAAGCCGACACCCGCCCACTTCGCCGGCAGGTCAAATGCCTCCGCCACTTCAAAATACACCGCCGAAGACGCCTTCTGTCCGCAACAGACCGTTTCCCGCAATTCGGCAGCCAACTGCCGATTCGCCCGTTTCACGGCCTCGTCGGCATCTTCTCCGTGATTAACGATAATCAAGACACCGGCATTCCCGCACCGGCAAACACACTTCTTCAAGGCATCCGCCGTAGCAAAAATATCCCGGTCGTTCAACACGGGCACAATCACAATGACCTCCGGACGATTCGGGAAATCCGGAAGCCACTCCACGCGGTTACGTTCAAAATAACGATCAAATATTTTCATGGGAATGCGGGAAAACAAAAAAAGGCTGAATCAATCAGCCTTTTCCACGAATGACAATATCTCTTATTTGCCGCCGTTTTTCTTATAGTCCGCATTGAGCCGGTTGACCACGTCTTTGGTGATGTCATAGCCGTCCACCGCAAACAACACGTTTCCTCCCAACTGGGTACTCAATACGATGTCAAATCCTTTTTCCTTATTGTACTCCGACAGGAAAACCGTCAACTTGTCGAACAACTGCTTGTTCAACTCGCTCTGTTCCCGGGCGGTCTTGTCAATCAGTTCCTCCTGCAAACGCCTGAGATTTTCCTGCTTTACGACCAACTGGTCTCTGGCATCAATCGCCCGAGCCTCTGAAAGAAAGCCGTTGTTCTGCAACTTCCGCTGGAACTCGTTCACCTCCTGGTCCAAAGACTTCGCCTTCACATTCAATTCCGTCCTTCGCTCCTCCTGCTTTTTCAAGAATGCCTCATTCAGCTCGATAGCAAGCAGATACTGATTCATCAACGTATCCGTATTGATATATACAATCCTTGCCGTTCCGGCAACGGGAGCAGCAACCGAATTATTGCCTGAAGTCCCTGAAGCATGCTGCTGCAAACATCCGGAAAGAGAAATGGCAAATACAGCTACACCCGATAC
>CAYNXE010000067.1:9038-10987 GCA_964400995.1 uncultured Odoribacter sp. | reverse complement strand
TAATACTCCAACGCCTTGCGCAATTCTATAATCCTGTCCTGTTCCGTCTGCATAACTCTCAACTTTTTATCCTATGCAAAGGTACGGAAAGTTTTTTAAGTTCACCGCTTCACCCATGCCTTTACCCCTTTCCAAACCCCACCGTTTCCCTCTTCAAAACAGAAAAGTAATTATATAGCACAAACAAATAATTTCATTAACAAACACGAAAATATTATTTCGATAAACCACAATCTTTCAATAAATCCATGTGTAAAACGATACAGCTTTAAGTAAAATTCATATCTTTGTAAAAAAGAAGTAAATATGAAACTTTTTGAATATGCTTGGTTTAACGATTTTCATGGAGCCATAGAAGAATTAAAATCTATGGCAATGAAAGAAGATTGGGATTATAAAAAGAATCCTATTGGTAAAAACCCAATCTTGGAAAACTACATAAAACACACATTTGTAAAACTCCATGAAGAGAATAAAGTATTAGAACAAAATGGATATTCAGTATTCAACACTGGACTTGTCACCGATTATCAAGAAGAAATATTCGCATTATGTCAGAAAAATAGAAGACCGGGGTCTATTCTGTGGTTTTTCCTGGGATGGCGAAAAGCCAGTGACAGAGATTTGATGAAATTTTCCAGCTTGCCAGAAAATGCGAACTATTTTGAAAATTCGTCAGACTTAATATATGATACAAAATTAGAATTACGCCCAAATGTCAATCACATTATAGATGATAACATAACAAGATTCCCCATGACTCTACAATCCATGGATAAATACCAATTGGGAGTTTTACTTCAAGGTACAATAAATGATGCCATAAGAAGAATTAGACGAAATTATAAAACTGCTGTACCTCAGTACTATGCAGGACGCCTACAATTATTACTGCCATTATGTTTGACCTCTAAAGCTTCTGCTGATTTGGCTTTGGTCATAGAAAAAGAAAATGGGGTCTATCGGGCTTCAACATGCCTAACATTAGATATGGCCATAAATAATGCCAGATTAATAGCAAAGCCTGACGATGAATGGTTAAAAGTCTAAAAAAGTTTGCTTATATAAAATAGTTGCACTACTTTCGTATCTAAATAAAGATAGCAGATCATATTGTTTTGAATTGAAAGATAGGTTTTAGCTTAGAAAGAAAAAAGAAGAAGATACATTTACAAGAAAGATTTAAAGTTCGATGATACGAGGGCACTTCAATAAAAGTGCTCTCTTTTTTTAAGCAATCTTTCTTGCAATTTCACATTTCTTCTCAGTGACAAGAGAGCAGTAGAGAAAAATGAAAATAAATCTTCGATTATCCCAATAAATCATGTATATTAGCATCGCAATCACAAAAGGCACATGCAGCATCTTAGTCATCGGTTATTTCTTTTTGTCGTTTTTCTGTTTTCTGCGATTGCCGGACAGGCGCAATTCGTCAATTTCGGGCAAGACAGGGCGTCTCTTCATTGGAAACAAATCCAGACACCGGATTTTCAAATCATCTTTCCGGATTTTTTTGAAAAGAACGCGCAAAAAATGGCAAACATCTATGCGCAACTGTACCGGCATGCCAATACCCTGCAATTAAAGCCGAAAAAAATATCCATGGTTATCCATGCCGATGGAGGCGTAGCCAACGGAAATGTCGCCCTGGTGCCCCGCAAAAGCGAACTATACACCATGCCCCCGCAAGACCCTACGGACAGTTGGCTGGATCATCTTTGCACCCACGAGTTCCGCCATGTCGTACAATTGGACAAGGTGGACCAAGGAGTCACCAAGGGATTCAGCTACCTCTTCGGCGAACTGTTTCCAATTGCGGTCACAGGCGTATATGTCCCCATGTGGTTTATGGAAGGAGACGCCGTATGTTTTGAAAGCTCCGTGGGACATATCGGAAGGGGACGCTCTCCGGAATTCCTCAACTACATGAAAGCCCAAATCGTGGAAAA
>CAYNXE010000067.1:0-8938 GCA_964400995.1 uncultured Odoribacter sp. | reverse complement strand
GAAGGGGACGCTCTCCGGAATTCCTCAACTACATGAAAGCCCAAATCGTGGAAAAAGGCATTTACAGTTTTCCCAAAGCCATTCTGGGGTCTTACAAGGACTTTGTGCCCAACCGCTACACCATGGGCTACTTCATGACCGCCAATGCCCGGATAAACTACGGACAGGACATCTGGTCGAAGGCACTGACCCGGACAGGCAGGCGTCCTTTCGGCATCACCACGTTCAGCAAAAGTTTGTCTATCAGCATGCAAGGCAAGCGGGACAGCCTGTGGAACAGCCCGATGTTTCATGCCCTGTTTGACCATCCGGACAGCGTAAAACAAAAAAACACCTTCTCGGATGCCAAACGCACGCTTTATCGGGATAATTTCTCCGAACTGCAACAGATATGGAAGCGGGAAGCCGCAAACACGGCGAACCGTTTCGACACCATCGCCACCCGAAACAAATTTTACGCCAACTACCATTACCCCACTCCGGTCGGAACGGATTTCCTTGTCGCCTACAAGCAGGGACTTCGGGAAACCGGGGCTTTTGTCCTACTTCACGGAGACAGGGAAAAAATACTCACCCGGACAGGCATTCCGGACGACTACAAGTTCGCCTGCAAAGGGCATCAGCTTCTCTGGAGCGAATACTATCCGCACGTCAGGTGGGAACAAAGCGGACGCATGCACCTGAGCAGTTACGACCTGGCATCCGGAAAATACAAACGGCATCGGGGAAATACCAACCAGTTCTCCCCTTTCCAAACAGATAGCGGCTGGGGATTTGTGGAAATCGACAAACAAAACCAAGCCTTCATCGTACTCACCGACTCGACCTTAAGGCATGAACGCTGTCGCATCCCCGGCAACGAACAGGAAGTGTTCATACACCCCTCGTATGCCGACGGCAAAATCGTTACCGTCGTACAATCCCCCGCAGGCATACGCCTCGAAAGCATCGACCCGGAGACCAAAACCCGACGGCAGCTAACCACTAACGTTTATTACGAGACAGACAACCCGTCCTTTTGCGACAGCAGCATCGTCTACCGGGCATCTTACAACGGAAACAATGCGCTCTACCGGTTGGAAGGAGATAAAATCAAGCGGGTTCTGGAAAGCCCTTACGGACTGCGCTACCCCTACTATGATACCGCCTCCCGGCAACTCTATTTCTCTTTTTACACCGCAGACGGATACAAGCCCGGACGGATAGCGACCGACCAATTGGCGGCAGAACCTGTCGAATATGCCGGATTTCGACTGGCAGACAGCATGACACGACAGGAAAACTGGCAATTGCCGTTCACCGCCGATTCCGTTTATTCAACCCGAAAATACCGAAAATTCACCCACCTGATCAATATTCACAGCTGGGGACCTTTATACATCAGCTTAAGCGACCTGGACATCGACCTGGGCACCGTTGTGTATTCCCAGAATAAATTAAGCACGTTATCGTTCAGTGCCGGATATGTCCTGAAATCCGGATACAACCAAGGGGCTTGGCTATTCAATGCCACGTACAGCGGTCTATGGCCCATTTTCGGTCTGAACCTGGAAAGCGGCAAGGATGACTACTATGCCCTCGTCCAAGCCACCCATTTGCCAACAGACACCTCCGCCACCCTGTACGTCCACAACAAAGCCCGGCATTCGCAAGCGGACATAACCATGCAACTCCCTTTCAATCTCTCACGCAAACAATACAACCGCTCCATTAGCCCTTACTTCCGGTATAAAGTGGAAGCCTTGCACCGCCAACACCCGGACAAGGCGTATGCCTTAAGCGAAATCGACAATCAACTGTGGATATATCCCGCCGACCGGCAAGCATACCGCATCCACCAGTCCTCCAGGTTTTACCAGCTTCTCGAATGCGGCCTAACTTTCAGCAACCAGACCCGCATGACGGACCAGGAAATCAATCCCCGCTGGGGACAAAGATTGTCTGTCGGATACACCCACGCCCTGCGACAGGGGATGGACTTAGGGCACCAGTGGTGGTATGATAGCCGGTTTTACTTCCCCGGCATCTGCACCGACCATTCCATCAGCCTGTACCACGGATTTCAACACATGTCCGGAAAGACCCGCAATTACAGCAACAAAATCATGTATCCGCGCGGCATCAGCCTGTACGGGCACGAAATCGCCACCTTACGCTGTACCTACCAGTTTCCGCTCTGTTTCCCCGACCGGCACCTGGGGTCCGTCCTCTATTTCAAAAGCCTGGAAGGATGCTTTTTCTATGACCTGGGAACAAGCCGCCATAAAATGGGAACGAACTGTTACTCGTCTTATGGCTTGGAACTGACCACCGACACCCATTTGTTCCGACTCACCTATCCCATTCATTTAGGCTTCCGGACGGGATATGAAACACAGCACCGCAAACTGTTCGCCGACCTCATTTTGTCTATCGGACTAAGCATATAGCCAACTCAATGGCAGGGCACGTAAAGGGAATCATTTCTCGGGATAAGCATCATCGGAACCTGCGCATGCTTTCGGAAAAGACGGAGGGGAAAAGGCAGATAAAATGAAAAAATCCGGAAAGGCCGCATGACCAAAAGAAGATTGCCGTCACTTTCCCGGAGCAGGTCTTTCATATTTTTCTCCAGACTGCCTGTTAGCAAACGCTTGGTATAGGAAGCCTTCGAATTTTGCAAAACCTGTTCGATGAAAGCGACATTGTTCTGAACCATCTCAGCGATGCCTTCATCTTTCTCCTGCGAAACGACCAGTTCGATCGTGCTATCGGGATGATGACGCTGAAGGAAATTGACCCAAACCACTTTCTCCTTGTTTTCCTGCAAATACCCGACCGGCACTTTCAAATGCCGGAAACCCTCAAGTGCATCGGAGGGATGCACGAGGATGACGGGCTGTTTCAGCGCATACGCATATTTCATCAACCGCCCGAAACCGAATATCGTGCGATTCAGGATACAAAAAACCGCATCCGCTCCCGCCAGGAGGGATATGGCAGACGGCAAACCGGGTATCTTCTCATACCTCAACGGCAAACGGTACATTCGGCTGACCGCCTCGGCATGCCTTGCAACTTCCGCCTTGTCTTCCTTGTAAAAAGCTACGATATGGTACTCACTCATCTTCCTTGATTTGGCATTCAAATTAACTCAAAAACCGGAAAAGAAACAAAAATTTGCCTTTTTTTCCATGGGCTATTGCCTGCTTCTCTGTTTTTTCATAATTTTATCATAGTTGTATGTGCCGGACATTCCCTGCGGAGGAATGTTGTTCGAATCTTTTACTTTCGCAAACTTACCTTTATCATGAAACACGTTGTAACAGTGCTTGTGGCACTCGGTATGCTCGCATGCCGGCAAAACATGGAAGCGTGGCCGTCGGACGGAGAACGTCAGGATGTGTCCATGTATGTACGAACCCGAAGCCTCTCGGGCATCACCCCTGCCCCGACAGCTTACCAGTTTCTCATTTTCAACAAGGAGAACGCCAAATTCTCCCGTATCAACACGAATCCCGAACCCGACAACCGCACCCGGATGCACCTCAAACTGTTTCCGGGCAATTACCTCGGCTACTGCCTGACAGGAGCGGAGGAGGAAGATGCGTTGATTTTCAACGAAACCTCACCGCCCGAAAAGATTTTCCTGAAAGCCCAGAAAACCACGAAAAGCCACAACGAAGCAAAAGACCACCTGCTGGGCGTCCAGGAATTTACAGTAGACGAAACGAACGAAGTTCCTGTCGTTTTCGACCTGAGCCGGAAAGTTGGCATGCTCAAAGTCCGGATTGAAAATATCCCGGAATGGATAACCGACCTGCAAATCAACCTGTCCAATGTACCCCAGCAAATGAATCTGGCGGGGGAATATTCGGGCAACTACACGGTTACCAAAAACATCCAGATACCGGAAGACGGCGTTTCGGAAACCGACCTGCTGGTTTTTCCTCCCCAGGAAAACCACAAAGCCGCCTTGAGCCTTGTCTCCAATTCCCTGGTGTTTGTCACTCCGGATCACCTCATCGAATCCATACAGGCGAACCGGATAACGGAAATCAAAGCCGTCTTTCAGGAAGCCGCCGCCTCCTATCAGGTGGACTTTGCCAGCCAACTGGTGGAATGGGAAGCGCAAATCCTCCGGGAAGAAGACTGGGAGATAGACTTGCCGGAAAAAGCCTGCTCGGGTACGGGCAATGGCACGGAATTGGTCGTCAACGGAAGTTTTGAAGAAGATTTCGTGAATAACGTCCCGGCTAACTGGACGCTGGACGCAGCTTCCAAAGATTACCCCCGAAGTGCGCTTTCCGTCACCTCTCCGGTACAGGAAGGCGACAAGGCGGTACTCATCGACGGCAAGACCTATATCTATCAGGACATACCGGTGACCGGCGGCAAATGCTATCAGCTTCACCTGCACGTCAACGCTCCCGCTTCCGGTGCCCGCTGGAAATGTTACAGCACCTGGCAAAAAGGCAGTACGAAACTGCCCTCCGACCCATTGCAATCCTCCAGCTATGAAGGGCAAACCGCCGGATATGCGGATTTCTACGATGGCAAGATTTTCAGGGCACCCTCGAATGCCAATAAACTTCGGATAGAAGTCAGAAATTACAACGACCCCGCATCCAATCAGGGCATTTATGTGGATGCCGTAAGCGTGCAAGCCGTTGATTGACGCATGTTCAGCAAAAAGCCTGCGTCTGTTTAAAGTTCAGACGCAGGCTTTCTATAAAAAAATCCGGTTCAGATTCACTTCTTGCGGGAACGTCCGTTTCCGCCTTCCACGCCTCTTTTCTTTTCTCCGAAACGCCCCCGGGTGGAACCCTCGTTCCGGCGTTTTTCCGAGCGCCATTTACCGGAACCCGATTTCTTGCGTCCTCCGCCGAACTCACGGCTGCGACCGTTGTCCCGTTCCCGGTTATAACGGTCTTTTACCTCCGTCAAGGTAAAGGGTAGTCCATTGAAACTGATGTTCCGGAAACAGGAGGCAAATCCATGCACGCCCCGGACATCGACTTCAAACTTGGTATTGTTTTCAAATATACGGATGCTTCCTATCTGCAATCCCTTGCGTGGCGAATTGTCATTGATGATAGCCATCAGGTCACGGGGGGTGAAACCGTCTTCCCGACCGACATTTACGCTGAACGTCGTATAATCGTATTCGTCCTCGTCAAACCTGCGTTCTCCCCGACGACGTCCTTCGCGGCTTTCCCGTCCTTCTCTACCTTCGCGTTCCTCACGTCTGCCCTTTTTCTCACGTTTCTCCCGACCTTCCGGTTCGTTCAGGTTCAAGTCTTCCACGGACGCATATTTTTTCAGCAGTTTTCCAAACTCAAACGACACCACCTTTTGAATCAACTCCTCCTTGGACAGCATTTCAAATCTTTCAAACAATTCCTGCTGGAACTTGTCCATGGTCTCCTTGGGTTCGGTTCCCATAATCTTGTCCGCATAGAACAACAGCTGGGCACGACAAACCGCCTCGCCTCCGGGTACCTCCCGGTATTGAAATTTCTTTTTGATGATGTTCTCGATACGCCGCAGCTTGCTCTTCTCCTTCGAGTGGATGATTGCCACGGAAATACCCTCTTTGCCGGCACGTCCGGTACGTCCGCTCCGGTGCGTATAACTCTCTACATCCTCCGGCAGATTATAGTTGATGACGTGCGTCAGGTTGTCCACGTCCAATCCGCGGGCAGCCACATCCGTTGCCACGAGCACTTTCAACCGCTTGGCACGGAAACGCTCCATCACGTCATCCCGCTGGCTCTGGCTCAAATCCCCATGCAAGGCATCGCAATCAATGCCGTCCTTCTGCAATTTCTTCACAATATCCCGGGCATCGACCTTGGTACGAACAAAGATAATCGCATACATATCCGGAGCGCAGTCCACAATCCGGTGCAAGGTTTCATAGCAATCCTTCGCCTTCACCATATAATACTCATGGCTGACCGTATCGGCACCCTGATTCTTCTTGCCGGTGGAAATCTCCTTAGCATCGTGCAAATAATTCTTGGCAATGCGTTCCACTTCGCGGGGCATCGTTGCGGAAAACAGGTAAGTATTTCTGGTTTCCGGCGTTTCATCCAGGATGAAATTCAAATCCTCCTTGAACCCCATGTTCAGCATCTCATCGGCTTCGTCCAATACCACCGACGCAACGGCATCTATATTCACCGCATGACGCTTGATCAAGTCACACAACCGCCCCGGAGTGGCGACCAACACATGGACACCCTTTTCCAATTCGCGGATTTGCCTGCGGATATCGGCACCGCCATATACACAGGTCACCTTGATTTCCGGACAATATTTGGCATAATTCTGTAAATCTTTTCCGATTTGCACGCACAATTCACGGGTCGGACTCAATACCAATACCTGGATTTCATTCCGGGACGTATCCAATTTCTGCAACAAAGGCAAACCGAAAGCGGCGGTCTTACCCGTTCCCGTCTGAGCCAAAACGACCAAATCGTTTTCTTCCCCCAAAATAACGGGAATCACCTTTTCCTGTACCGGACTCGGTACTTCAAAACCCAAATCCTGAATACCTTTCAGGATTTCTCCTCTTAAACCTAATTCTGTAAATTTTTCCATTCGTTTTTTTATGCAGCTTCAACTGCTTTATGCGCAACCACAGGTTGCATTACTATTATGGGGCACGCACACCCCTGCTGTTCAATCCTTGCGGATTATTTTTCTTTTAAACTCAATTGACTTTCAAATCCCTCCGATCAAATGCGGGTGTCGTTTCCAGTATCTGGATTGTTTCCGGCAACAACCCCGGCTTGACAACCGCATCCTTTATCTGCGGAATCCCCTGAGACGCTGTCGGCACACGCACACCGTTCAAATCAAGGACATCCGCCGGGAAACCGGTGGCTATAATCGTCACGGAAATGGCGTTTCCCAGATTCACATCCGTGCCGACCCCCCAGATGACCGCCGCATTGTTACCCACCTTCCGGATGACATGCGAGGTAATCTGCACCATTTCGTCCATGGTAATCTCGTCCGTCCCGGAAGTGATGTTCAACAAAATGTCCTTTGCCCCCAAAATGTCGTTGTTGTTCAGCAACGGACTATCCAGCGCATCGGAAATGGCACGAATGGCACGACCTTCACCGGAAGCCGTCGCCGCACCCATGATAGCGACGCCACTGCTAGTCATCACCGTTCTCACGTCCTCGAAATCGACATTGATATACCCCGGCAAGGTGATGATTTCCGCAATCCCTTTCGCCGCAATGTTCAACACGTCGTTGGCCTTGTTGAACGCCTGGGAAAGAGGCTGAGGTCCGTACATCGACTTGATTTTTTCATTGTCAATCACAATCAGGCTGTCCACATGGTCTTTCAGGCGAATCAGTCCCTCTCGAGCCTGGTCAATCCGCTTCGGTCCTTCAAAACGTGCCGGAATCGACACGATGCCGACCGTCAGGAGCCCCATGTCCTTTGCCACCTGAGCAATCACCGGAGCCGCACCCGTTCCGGTACCTCCTCCCATGGCTGCCGTGATAAATACCATTTTGGTATTTTTCTTCAACAAAGCCTCTATTTCGCCGATGCTCTCCAGGGCGGCTTTCTCTCCTCGTTCCGGCGTGTTTCCGGCTCCATGTCCCTCCGTCAGCAACTTCCCCAGTTGTATCTTCGTTGGTATGGGACTGTTTTTCAATGCCTGGAAATCCGTATTGCAAATCACAAAATCCACATCGCAGATTCCCTTGTTGTACATATATTCCACGGCATTCCCACCTCCTCCGCCGACACCAATCACCTTGATGATTGTAGGCGTTTTCTCGTTCAGATTGAAATTTATAAATCCGTCGACCATCGCTTCTCCATTTACATTACGTTATTCCTCATCGCTGAAAAGCGTTCCGATTTTTCGCTTCAGCCAACCGTCGGTATCCGGCAATTCGTTCACGCCCGCGCTCTTGAACCTGTCGGCACTATACTCCCGCTTCTGTCTTTTGCGCCGCTCTTCCTCCTGGCGCAAACGACGACGGCGAGCCTCCTCTTCCAATTCGGCGGAATCCACCACCTTCATCTCCAAGTCCTCCGGCAAAGCCTCCACTTTAAAATACGTTTTCTGAACCGGCGTATCGACGATTTCGGCATCTTCTCCCGTCATTTTCTCCTGCTTCCGTTTCGCGGTGAAACCGGTGGCAATCACCGCCACGCGCAACTTGTCGCCCAGCGTCTCGTCTTTTCCGGTTCCCCATATCAGATTCACGCTCCGTCCCACCTTCTCCCGGATGCAATCGGTAATCAAAGAAATCTCGTCCATTGTGACCTCCTTGTCCCCGTAGAGCATATTCAACAAAATATTGGAAGTACCCCGAATATCATTGTCGTACAACAATGGAGACACCAACGCATTGTTCAACGCCTCCATCGCCCGGTTCTCACCTTCCGCCTCGGCGGCACCCATCAAGGCGACACCGCTATTCTGCATCACGTTCCGGACATCGGCGAAGTCCACATTCACATATCCTTTCTGGGTAATAATTTCGGCAATACTCTTGGCAGCAATCGTCAAAACATTGTCCGCCACGGCAAACGCCTCCGACAACTTCAAATCCCCGTATATCTCCCTCAACTTCTCATTTTCAATAATCAGCAAAGCGTCCACATACTCCTCCAGTTCATCGATACCCCTCATTGCCTGCTCGATTTTCCGTTTTCCCTCAAAACTGAAAGGCAGAGTGACTATTCCGATAGTCAATATTTCCAACTCCCTGGCTATCTTGGCAATTTCGGGAGCGGCTCCCGTTCCGGTGCCTCCCCCCATGCCGGCAGTAATAAAAATCATACGGGTATTGCGTTCGAGCAACGTCCGAATGGCGTCCATGCTTTCAATGGCAGACTGCCGTCCCCTTTCGGGCAGGCATCCGGCACCCCGTCCCTCCGTCAGCTCCTTTCCCAACTGCACCCGGTTTCTCAC
>CAYNXE010000066.1:0-11024 GCA_964400995.1 uncultured Odoribacter sp. | reverse complement strand
TTAGTTTCCGCCTGTATGCAGCAGGAGCGGGTGAAAACCGATGCCCCTTCCTTGCCTTCCGATTATTTTCTTTTTCCACAACCGGAATTTTCCCGGATTGATTATGTTTTTGCCAGGACGATCCGTGTAAATGCCGGTTCGTTGTGTCGCATTTCTCACAAAATTCGTGCTCCGGAGTCTTGCCGGAAATGATGGGTGATTTCAGCAAGTGAAGTAAATAGTAAACAGAGACCGGGTGACGGATGGGTTGCCGGTCTGAATCTAAAATCGAATATTATATGGGTTTCAATGATATTTTAAAGAGCCTGTTCGGAAACAAGTCCGACCGGGATATGAAGGAATTAATGCCGATTGTGGCCAATGTAAATGCCGAGTGGGAGAAAGTCAAGGGACTGAGTCACGATGAATTGCGTGCCGTGACGGAAGATATGAAAAAGCAGATACGCGATTACATCAGCGAGGAGGAGGAAGAGATTGCGGCATTGAAAAGGAAAGTGGAGGAAGAAAGGCCTTCAATCGAGGAACGGGAGGAGATATACGAGCGAATTGACAGACTGGAGGAGCAGATTGACAAAAAGGTGGAGGAAGTGCTGACGGAAATGATGCCGAAAGCGTTTGCCGTGATCAAGGATACCGCCCGCCGTTTCAAGGAGAAAGAGGAAATCGAGGTGACTGCCACTCAGTTAGACCGGGATTAGGCGGTCGCTCATGATTTTGTCGAGATAGAAGGCGACAAGGCGATTTATTTCAATTCCTGGATTGCCGGAGGAAACGAGGTGACCTGGGATATGGTGCATTACGACGTGCAGTTGATTGGCGGTGCGGTGTTGCATCAGGGGAAGATTGCCGAAATGGCTACCGGTGAGGGTAAGACGTTGGTGGCTACGTTGCCGGTGTTCCTGAATGCGTTGAGCGGACGGGGCGTGCACATGGTGACGGTGAATGATTATCTGGCGAAACGTGACTCCGAATGGATGGGGACGCTGTATATGTTCCACGGTCTTTCAGTGGATTGCATCGACAAGCACCAGCCCAATTCTCCGGAACGTCGGAAAGCCTATATGGCTGACATCACTTTCGGAACGAACAACGAGTTCGGTTTCGACTATCTGCGTGACAATATGGCATTCAATCCGGAGGATTTGGTACAGCGCAAGCACAATTATGCGATAGTCGATGAGGTCGATTCCGTGTTGATTGACGATGCCCGTACCCCGTTGATTATTTCAGGTCCCGTGCCCAAGGGCGACGACCAGATGTTCGACGAGTACAAGCCGAGGGTGGAGCGTTTGGTGAAGATGCAGCAGGAGTTGGTGATGCGGGTGTTCAAGGATGCCAAGGATTTGCTGGCGAGCGATGATGCCAAGAAGCGGAAAGAGGGTGGAGTGCTGTTGCTCCGCGCCCACAAGGGATTGCCCAAATACAAGCCGTTAATCAAGTTCCTGAGCGAAGAGGGAAACAAGGCTATCCTGATTAAGACGGAGAACGAGTATATGCAGGAAAACAACCGGAGGATGCCGGAAATCACCGACCCGTTGTATTTTGTGATTGACGAGAAACTGAATTCGATAGACCTGACCGACAAAGGGCATGACACGATAACGGCTGCGGGAGAAGACCCGAAATTTTTCATTCTGCCGGACATTGGTGCTGAGATTGCCGAGATAGAGAAAACGGTGGCGGACGAGCAGGAGAGACTTGCCAAGAAAGACGAGCTGCTCCAGCAATATGCGATGAAATCCGAGCGGGTACATACGATTAACCAGTTGTTGAAGGCTTATACCTTGTTTGAAAAGGATGTCGAGTACGTGGTATTGGAAAACAAGGTGAAGATTGTGGACGAGCAGACGGGACGTATTATGGAGGGACGCCGTTATTCCGACGGTTTGCACCAGGCGATTGAAGCCAAGGAGGGGGTAAAGGTGGAAGCGGCGACCCAGACTTTTGCGACCATAACCTTGCAGAACTATTTCCGGATGTATCACAAGCTGTCGGGTATGACCGGTACGGCGGAGACGGAAGCCGGGGAGTTCTGGGACATCTATAAACTGGATGTCGTGGTGATTCCTACCAACAAGCCGGTGATTCGCATCGATGCCAATGATTATGTGTACAAGACGAAGCGTGAAAAATACAATGCCGTTATTGATGAAATCGTGCGTTTGGTGGATTTGGGACGTCCGGTGCTGGTGGGTACGACTTCGGTGGAAGTGTCCGAGTTGTTGAGCCGGATGCTGAAATTGCGTGGCATCAAGCACAATGTCCTGAATGCCAAGTTGCACCAGAAGGAGGCCGAAATTGTTGCCGCAGCCGGACAGGCGAAGACGGTAACCATTGCCACCAATATGGCGGGTCGTGGTACGGACATCAAGTTGAGTCCGGAAGTGAAGGCTGCCGGCGGTCTGGCAATCATCGGAACGGAACGCCATGACTCCCGGCGGGTGGACCGTCAGTTGCGCGGTCGTGCCGGTCGTCAGGGAGACCCGGGTTCTTCCCAGTTCTTCGTTTCGCTGGAGGATGATTTGATGCGTCTGTTCAGTTCCGAGCGCATCATCCGCGTGATGGACCGCTTGGGACATCAGGAAGGGGATGTGATACAGCATTCTATGATAACGAGGTCGATTGAACGTGCGCAGAAGAAGGTGGAGGAGAACAACTTCGGTATCCGGAAGCGTTTGCTGGAGTATGACGATGTGATGAATTCGCAGCGTACCGTCATTTACAAACAGCGTCGGCAGGCGTTGCTTGGAGAGCGTGTCGGCGTTGCCGTTGCCAACAACACTTATGACGTGTGCGAGGCGATTGTTTCAGAATACCAGCCTGTCAATGACCCGGAAGGTTTCCGTATGGAGGTGTTGCGGGTGTTGTCGGTTGATTTTGAAATAGATGCGGAGGAATTCCACAAGATACGACCGGACGAACTGACGGAAAGACTGTATCAGTATGTCCGGGCTGCCTATGAGCGTAAAGTCGAGTCGGTTGCCCGGCAGGCTTTCCCGGTAATCAAGAATGTTTTTGAGACCCGCGGGGATGTCTTCAAGAATATCGTGGTTCCTTTCACGGACGGGGCAAGGATGTATAACGTGGTGACCAATCTGGAGAAGGCTTATCGCACGGAAGGCGAGGATTTGATGCGTTCTTTCGAGAAAGCCGTTATCCTGGCACATATCGATGATTCCTGGCAGGAACATTTGCGGGAAATGGATGAATTGAAGCAATCCGTTCAGAATGCCACTTACGAGCAAAAAGATCCCTTGTTAATCTACAAGTTCGAATCCTACAACCTGTTCAAGGCCATGGTAGAGAAAATCAACAAGGGTATGGTATCCACTTTGATGAAAGGCCAGATTCCCACGCAGGAGCCTGAGCATGTCCGGGAAGCCGAGCAGCGGCGGACGGATTTGAGCCGGATGCGGGAGAGCCGTACCGAGGCACAGGCGGCAGCCGCCAATCGCGGACCGGTGCATCAGGAACCGGTGAAAGTGGCTCCCAAGGTGGGGCGCAATGACTTGTGTCCATGCGGCAGCGGACTGAAGTATAAGAATTGTCACGGGAAGAACGAGTAACGATAAATGATTCATTAGTATGTTATCCTTGTTTGTCAATTGGGATGTCAGTCCCGAGCTGTTTGATTTGGGCGGAATTTCGATTCGTTATTACGGGTTGTTGTTTGCCATTGCTTTTATTTTGGGTTACCGGGTGGAAGAGAAGATGTTCAAGTCGGAGGGGTTGCCTTCGGCCTGGTTGGACAAGTTGTGGCTGTATGTGGCGGTGGCAACGATTGTCGGCGCCCGGTTGGGACATTGCATTTTTTACGACTGGGTTTATTACAGCCAGCATCCACTGGAGATGATTTTGCCTGTTCGTTTTGTGCCGGATTTTAAGTTTACGGGTTATCAGGGACTGGCAAGTCACGGTGCGGCTATCGGCATTATTGCCGGGTTGTGGTATTATTCCCGGAAAATCAGCAAGAAATCCATTTTCTGGATTTTGGACCGGGCGGTGATTCCCATTGCCCTGGCGGGTTTTTTCATCCGTATGGGAAACTTGATGAACTCGGAAATCGTGGGGTTGCCGACGAATGTCGCCTGGGGCTTCCGTTTCGTCAATTCCGGTGTGGAAAATCCAGAGTGGCCCCGTCATCCGGCTCAGTTGTACGAGGCGATTTGCTATCTCGCCAGTTTCTTTGTCCTGAGGCATCTTTATTGGCGGACGGAGGTCAAAAAACGCATGGGATTTATTTTCGGGGCTTTCCTGATTTTGATTTTTACCGCCCGTTTTATCATTGAATTTGTCAAGGAGGTGCAGGAACCCTGGGAGGCAGGAATGGCATTGGATATGGGACAAATCCTGAGCATACCGTTTATTTGCGTGGGCATTTTTATGCTTTGGTACAGTAAGCGATTACTGGATCCGGGCACCAAGATTCCCAAGACGGCGAAAAAGGCTTAAATCGTTTCTGACTTATGTTGATGATAGGTATTGTTGGTGTGGTTGCCGGTTTTGCGGTGGGGTATTTGTTTGCCGTTGCCGGCAGGAATGCCGAGCGGATGCGCTTGAAGATGTTGCAGGAGGGGTTTGATGCGTTGCAGGCGAAGGAACAGGGGTTGCAGGAGGAGCATATCGCTCTTTTGCGTGAAGCCGAGCGGTTGAAGGAAAATCTGCGACTCACGGAGGAGAAACTGGCCTCCCAGAAGAAAGAAACGGGCGAGGTCGGGCAGTTGCTGGCGGATCAGTTTCGGAATTTGGCGACGGAGATTCTGGAGGACAAGTCGAAGCGTTTCACGGAAACCAACCGGGAAAACATAGAGAAAATCCTTCAGCCCTTGAACAAGGACATTGCGGAATTTCGCAAGAAAGTGGATGAAGCCTATCATAAGGAATCGACGGAACGCACCGTGCTGGAACGCAAGATAGCGGAATTGGTGCAATTGAACAATCAAATCCGGGTGGATGCCGCCAATTTGACGAATGCTTTGAAAGGGAACGCCAAGACGCAGGGTGACTGGGGGGAAATGATTCTGGAACGGATTCTGGAAAATTCCGGTTTGACCAAGGGCAGGGAGTATTTTGTGCAGGAGACCTTGCGGGATGAGGCCAATCGGGTGATTCACGGAGAAAACGGCAATTTGATGCGTCCGGATGTGATGATTGTTTATCCGGATAACCGGAAAGTCATCATCGATTCGAAAGTTTCCCTGACCGCCTATGTGAACTATTGCAATGCGGAAACGGATGCGGAGCGCGATTTTGCCTTGAAAGCGCACATCCAGTCCATTCGGAAGCACATCGATGAATTATCGGGAAAGAACTATTGCGGCTGGGCGGACGGTACGCTTGACTTCGTGATGATGTTCATCCCCAACGAGGCTTCGTATGTTTTGGCGATGCAGACGGATTCGGCTTTGTGGAATGAGGCGTACAGGAAACGGGTGTTGTTGCTCAGCCCCGCCAATCTGATTGCTTCCCTGAAACTTACGGCGGACCTGTGGAGCCGGGAGTATCAGAACCGGAATGCTTTGGAAATCGCGGAACGTGGGGCGAAGTTGTACGATAAGTGCGTTGCGTTTTTGGAGAGTTTCACCGCCATAGGCGATAGCATACGGAAGACGGGAGAGGTTTACGAGCAGGCTTTCAACCGTTTGAAAAACGGAAACGGCAATCTGATATCGCAGACGATGAAATTGAAGGAACTGGGCGTCAAGTCCAAGAAAGGAAGCAAAGAAATTCCGAAGGAACTGACCGATGGAGCGGAGGAGGAGGTTTCTCCCGTTGTTTCGGAATGACGAGGTGTGATTAAAAGACCCTGAATATGGATGTATTGAAGGCGGAGTTTGTAGTCAGCAATTCGACGGTGGACAAGTGTCCGGCGCCCGACCGGCATGAATATGCCTTTATCGGACGTTCCAATGTCGGAAAGTCTTCTTTGATCAATATGCTGACAAACAATAAGAATCTGGCGAAGACTGCGGCAAAGCCCGGTAAGACCCAGTTGATCAATCATTTTCTGATTAACGATTCCTGGTATATGGTGGACTTGCCGGGGTACGGGTATGCCCGGATTTCGGAAACTCACCGTCAGGCGTTTGAAAAAATGATTCGGGATTATATCCTGAAGCGTGAAAATCTGGTCTGTCTCTTTGTACTAGTAGACAGCCGGCACGAGCCTTTGCGGATAGATTTGGAGTTTATGGAATGGTTGGGAGAAAACGGGGTGCCTTTTGTTATGGTGTTTACGAAAGCCGACAAACTCACCGCCAACCAGCGAATCCGGTGTATCGATAAATATCACGAGGCGATGCTGGATACGTGGGAAACCACGCCCATGGCGTTTATGACTTCGTCGGAAAAGCGGTTGGGACGAGAGGAATTGCTGGATTATATCGATGAATTGAATACGAGCGTGAACCTGTAACGATTGGATGCTATGGTTGTTTTTCCGAATGCAAAAATAAATATAGGGCTGTTCGTAACCCGGAAAAGGCCGGATGGTTTTCACCAGTTGGAAACGGTCTTTTATCCCATTGGATTGTCTGACATCTTGGAAGTGGCGGAAGGTGAGGGAAAATCCGGAGAGTATGTTTTCCGCAACACGGGCATAGATGTGGGGTGTGAACCCGAGAAGAATTTGATTGTCAAGGCTTATCGGCTGTTGGCAGACGCCTGTCATCTGCCTGCCGTGAACATCCATTTGCACAAGGTCATTCCTTTCGGTGCCGGGTTGGGCGGTGGTTCTGCGGATGCGGCGTTTATGCTGAAAGCCTTGAACGAATATTTTGAGTTGCGTCTGCCGGAACAGCGGTTGACGGAACTGGCAGCCTCCTTGGGCAGCGATTGCGCTTTTTTTGTCCGGAATCAGCCGGCGTTTGCCACCGGAAAGGGGGAATTGCTGGAGGACCTTGACTTTTCTTTGGCGGATTATCGGCTCGTGCTTGTAAAGCCTGCCGTCGGGGTATCCACGCCCGAGGCGTATGCCGGAATCGTTCCCCGTCCGGCGCCCGTTGATTTGCGGGAAATCGGGAAATGGGCAGTCGGAGATTGGAAAGAAAGGGTACATAACGATTTTGAACGGACGGTTTTTGTGAAACATCCCCGGATTGCCGCCTTGAAACAGAAGTTGTACGATGCTGGCGCGTTGTATGCTTCTATGACGGGTAGTGGTTCTGCCGTATATGGTATTTTTGAAAAGAATAGTGAAATAAAATTAGCCTGTCCGGATTGTTTTGTCTGGCAGGAAAATTAGGGTTGTTTTTTTTGAAACGATAAAAAAAGTTGATTATGAAAGAACATCTGACGATTTTATTGATTGGAGTGGTTGCCGGTTTTATCGGCATTTTGCCCCTGTTGCAGAAAAAGGCGGATAAGTATTCCTCCTTGGCGGCTTTTGCGCTGTTTTTTATGATGCCTTACATCGTATTCCATTTCGGCTTGTCGTGGGCGCAATGGTGGTGGAAAGGCATGCTGATTTCCGCAGTTCTGTCCTTGCCTTTGGCTTTGTCCTTTGCCCGGGGAAATTCCCGCTGCGTGTTTCCTTTGTTGTGGGCGGCGGTTCTTGTCGGGCTTTTCATCTCCTTGCTGGGACATTATCTTTTGTAAAAAAAGGAAGTGTCCGATGTTGTTGTCGGACACATCCTTTCGGATTTACCGTTTCAGGGCAAATGCGTAGAAAATGGCCGATATGCCTCCGAACAGAAAGGCCAGTCCGGTCCAGATGATGATGTTGAAGGCGCCGAACAGGGGATGAAAGATAATCAGGAAGGCGAAAATCAAGGTGAGAATGCCTCCCGTCAGCACCCAACCCCAGTTGGGAACGCGATAGGATTGCATCACGGAGGATTGTCCGATAAAGTTGATGCCTGCGAACATAAGGAGAAAGCCTACCAGGTAGGGCAATACATCTGCCGTCCAAATCAGGTTGCCTAGCAGGATGAAACCGATGATCAGGTCGAGAATGCCGACCGCCAGTCCCCAGCCCCAGTTGTGGTAGTGCCGGTTGGCGAAGGCATTGATGATTTCACCGATACCGTACATAATGAACATGATGCTGAAATAGACGGTCAGTGCGAAGTAGGATTCTACGGGGTTTCGGAATACCCAGATGCCGCAGAGGATTGAAAGGATGCCGATAATCAGCATAAGCCACCAGTATCGGTTGGCAGGAATGTTCGTGTTTGTCGTTTCCATAACTATCATTTTTTTTGATTATAGCTATTTTAACGGGAAAGCCCGAGGAAGGTTTGCCCGGGCAATAAAAAACGAGGCGTTCCGAAGACCGCCCCGTTCTTTTTTATCTTGTCATCCGATTATTTAACCAGATGTACATCGAGTTGCGGGAAAGGGATGTTGATGCTCTCTTCCGCAAATGTCTTGTAGACTTTCTCGTTCATATCGAAATATACTCCCCAGTAGTCCGAAGCGTTTACCCAGGCACGCACGACAATGTTGACGGAGCTTTCTCCCAGCGAGGTCAGGGCGATGAAGTAGGCTGGCTCTTTCAGAATGCGGTTGTCGGCATTCAGAAGTCTGGCGATGACCTCCTGCGCCTTATTGTAACTATCTCCGTAGGCGATGCCGAATTGCCAGTCTACCCGGCGGAGCGCCTCTTTGGAATAGTTTTGGGTAATGCCCGTAGACAATCCGCCGTTGGGAATGATGATGATTTTGTTGTCGGGAGTCGTCAGGATGGTGTTGAAAATCTGAATCTCCTTGACGGTTCCGCTTTGTCCCTGAGCTTCAATGAAGTCGCCGACTTTAAACGGTTTGAACAGCAGAATCATGATGCCGCCGGCAAAGTTTTGCAGGGTGCCGCTCAACGCCATACCGATACCGATGCCGATAGAGGCGAACAAGGCAATGATGGAACTGGTTTCCACTCCTAATGTGCCGACAAGCATCAGCACCAACAGGAAATTGAGCGTAATGTTAATCAGGCTTCTGGTAAAAGTGGCCAGGGAGGCTTCCACTTGACGTTTTTCCAGGATGTTGTTGATCAATTTCTTGAGTCGTCTGATGATCCAACGTCCGATGAGGAGGATGAAAATCGCTGCCAGTAATTTTGTCCCCAATGTCGTGCTGAGGTCAACCAACTTATCCAAGAACGTATTCCAATTGAATGACAGATGGAGTTTTTCTGCAATTTGTTCCATAGTGAGTGTAAAATGAGTTTGGTTTTAAAATTGCGTGAAATTAATTAAAAGAAAGCAGTTTTCAAATTCGTGAATGGATAATCGGCAATACGATAGGTAATTCCTTCCCTTATTTATGCAGTTTTTGCCAAATAATTGTATTTTTGTAGGGTCTGAATGAGGTATAAAACGTAAATCAAAAAATATAACCGGAATGAATATAGAGAGTTTGTTGACCGTTAAAGTCATCGAAGCAGTAAAAGAGTGTTATGACGCAGAGGTTGAGCCGGATAAGATTCAGTTGCAGGCCACCCGGAAGGAATTTGCGGGCGATTTGACGGTCGTGGTATTTCCCTTTACCCGTTTTTCCAAAAAATCACCGGAGGAAACCGGCAAGGAGCTGGGGGAATATTTGAAAAGCCATATCGAAGAGGTCAAGGACTATAATGTGGTGAAAGGATTTTTGAACGTGGAGATTTCTTCCGCCTATTGGTTGGAGGTGCTGAATGAAGTGTCCCGTGATTCCCAATATGGCTATCGCCATGAAAAAAGCGGGCATTCTTATATGATAGAATATTCGTCTCCGAATACGAACAAGCCTTTGCACCTGGGACATATCCGGAACAATTTGCTGGGTTGGTCCGTTTCGGAGATTCAGAAAGCCAACGGACACGAGGTGAAAATGGTGAATCTGGTGAACGACCGGGGCATTCACATTTGCAAGAGCATGATTGCGTGGAAAAAGTTTGCTAACGGTGCCACTCCGGATTCCGTGGGAATGAAAGGGGATCATTTCGTGGGAGATTATTACGTCCGTTTTGACAAGGAATACAAGGAGCAGGTCAAGCAATTGATGGCGGAGAAGGGACTGGACGAGGAAGAGGCGAAGAAACAGGCTCCGATTCTGCTGGAAGCCCAGGATATGCTTCGGAAGTGGGAAGCCGGCGACGAGGAGACGGTGGCTTTGTGGCGCACCATGAACGGCTGGGTATTGAAGGGATTTGACGAAACCTACCGGTTGATGGGAGTGGGATTCGATAAGGTATATTTTGAATCGCAGACCTACAAGAAGGGACGCGACATCGTACTGAAAGGTCTGGCAGATGGCATTCTTTACCGGAAAGATACGGGGAGTGTATGGGCGGATTTGACCGGAGACGGATTGGATCACAAACTGTTGCTGAGGGATGACGGAACGTCCGTGTATATGACCCAGGACATCGGAACGGCATACGAACGGTTCAATGAGTTCGATATGGACGAGATGATTTACGTGGTGGGGAACGAGCAGAATTACCATTTTCAGGTGCTTTCGCTGATTTGCGGCAAACTGGGCTTTGCGTGGGCGAATAAGATAAAGCATCTTTCTTATGGTATGGTGGAGTTGCCTGAAGGGAAAATGAAATCGCGGGAGGGTACGGTCGTGGATGCCGATGACTTGATGCAGGAGATGATCAATACGGCTCGTGAGACTTCCCAGGAATTGGGCAAACTGGACGGATATTCAGCGGAAGAGGCGGAGGATGTGTACCGGAAAGTGGCCTTGGGGGCATTGAAATATTTTATCCTGAAGGTGGATCCGAAGAAGACCATGCTCTTCAATCCCAAGGAATCCATTGACTTCAACGGGAATACGGGACCTTTCATCCAATATACCTACGCCCGTATTCAATCGGTGTTGCGGAAAGCCGCTGAAGCGGGAACGGTGCCACAGGAGGTTGCCATTCACGTCCCGCTTTCGGAAAAGGAGCAGCAATTGATCAAGCTGATTGCCAAACTTCCGGATGTGGTCGGAGAGGCGGGAAACACTTACAGTCCGGCGTTGCTTGCCAATTATTCCTACGACCTTGCCAAGGAGTTCAACCAGTTCTACCATGATTTTTCCATATTGAAAGAGGA
>CAYNXE010000065.1:0-11291 GCA_964400995.1 uncultured Odoribacter sp. | reverse complement strand
TTAGATTTTATCGTTTCGGACGTCTCTCAGCATCGCTTCGAGTTCCCTGATCACTTTTAACGGCTTTTGCTCCTCAAAAGTATTTTGTTTTGTAATGGCAGTCTCCAAAAAGGAAACAGCCTCTTTCTTGTGATTCAGACGAACCAGCAGCCGGGCTGCCTTCATGACTATCTGAGGACCATAGGGATTCATCCGGCAAACATAGTCCAACCAGGCAAAACAACGCTCCCGGTATTTCTTATCCGAAGGAACCAGTCGCCAATAATAATCGATAAAGTCAATCATCGTCCTGCCGAACAGCAGGTAACGCTCTGACATCGTTTTTTCTATAAACGGTATATACTCTATCAACCCCTCCAACTGCTTGGTCTGCGCATCCAACGTATCCAACGGATTCTCCTGCATTAATGCCGGCAGATAAGTTTCCAATAACGATTTGAACTGCTCATTATCGTTCCGGTTCCGATACAAATAACAAAGATTTATCCAGTCTTCGGATGCAAAATAAAGTCCCCGTCCCTCTACGATATTAATATCTCCATCCAGCGAACGAGGCAATGCACAGAATATCCTTTTCAAAGAAAAAAGCTCTTCCAAACGCTCTTTATCCCCGCTTTTCACACACCGGTTAAAAAAATCGGTCATTCTGAATTGCAACGGAAAAGTGTAAATGAAATCAAATTCCGGACTTTGTTCCCCCATTTTCACCCGTCCTTCCACCAAACGTTTCATCAAAGAATAGTTATAAATCGACAACCCCTCCTCGAACAGTTTTCCCGTTTCCTGAGCAAACAATTGCTCGTCTGGCAAAGCCATCAGATAACGGTTGCGTACTTCCGCCTTTTCATTTGTCGGACAAAGTTCATAATACACGTTCAGCATCCCGGGGTCTTTGCTTCCGGCATGATAATCCGCCTGAATTTTGTCCCAACTACCATAACGGGCACAAAGCGACACCCGCTCCGCCTCTTCCAAAAACTCCCTGCCGTTACGGGCACCGCTAAAACGGTAAACCACCTGTCCGTCTCCATTCAAATACAAAAAAGTCGGGAAAGCGGTTATCTTGTACTTTTTGACCCAATCCGGTCCCTCTCCTTTTTCTGCATCAATCTGGCTACAAATGAAATGCTGATTGTAGTAATCTCCAACTTTGGACAGCGGAAAAACCTCCTCCTCCATCATTTTGCACGGACCACACCAAGAGGTATAAACATCCACAAACACCACTTTATTTTCTTGCTTAGCCATATCAAGCACTTCCTCCCAAGTGCCCTTCTGAAAAACAATCCCTTGCGCCCAAGCTCCACAAATCAAGCACAAACAACTCGATAAAACCAACAACTTTTTTTTCATCTCATTCTATTTAAAAACCAACTACATACCGATGTGCCAGCGCAAATATACGCCAGCACACCGGCATATCATCCATATTCAACCCATTTACTTCCCAGTGAAAGCAAAATCCGATTTCCACGCCTCACGCCCCGGACAATGATTTAACACCCAACGCATCCGGATACACTGTTCCCGGGATACCGAACAATGTCCTCCACGCGGATCATCCATGATGTTTTCCGCCCGGAAGTAACAACCGTTGGCTTCCTTATACCAAGTCCGGTTTCCTCCCACCGCCTGCTCGTCCGGCATATAGTCATGAGTGTCTTCGCAATAATCGCCACCCTCCGCGTTGACAAGATGACAAGTCGGCAACAAGCCCAAATATTGACCGATGTAATAGCCCAGTTCATTATTCGCGAAGCCACCATTATTGTTCGAAAAATCACGGTCGATATTGTCCAATTCCTGTAATTTATAAATCACTCCGGATTCACGAGCCAACAAAACCTCTCCTGCATATACCTTCCACTCCTTAACCCTTTCCGGCAGATTCTCCGCCCCGTCTTCCACATAATACGGATAACACAAAGCACTGATTTGATTACCGAAATCGTCAAACACCATTTCTCTGTCCGAAATCAGCCAAATATTCATATAATGTTCGGCAGGCCATATCAAATGCTGAGCATTCAAAAAATCTTCATATTTGTCTTCCGTATTAATTTCCCTTACCGTCAAACGATTGATACCCGGTTCCAGCAACTTTTTGCCATACGGGTCATAAAGAGCCGGTTCCAGACGGATATGCGTATTCACCCCAACCGGATTATGCGTCGTACTTCCGTCCAACATATTGTTCAACTTTGCCAGCAAGGCTTCGATTTGTTCTTGCGCATACTCTCCTCCGAACGATTCCACATCTTCCGTTGTCTGTACGATATGGAACACCACCGGAATCTTTATCTCCGAAGTATATTCCGCTTCCAGCGGAGCAACGACCTGAAAACTCACCGGATTCGATTCCAAATCGGTTCCCTTGATTTTCAGACGAGCCTCTATGGTCTGCCCGACCAAAGCCGCATCCGATGTAGAAAAATAACGGCTAAGAGCGACACCGGATGCCGAAACATATTCCAACCACTCGTCTTTTACCCGATCGTCCGGAATCTGATTACCTTCCTTGGTAAACAATTTCGGAAAAAGTTCCAGTTGCGCATACCCGTCAGCCAACACCATGACATGATTGGCGACAAGCGCAACACTGTCCACACTACTGACATCCATTATCCGGTTGTCCCGATAAGTATAGTCATCCGGCGTACAGGAAAACAACCATAACATTCCTGACAAGACGCCGATTATTCGTGATTTATTTCTATTCATACGATTCTAATTTTATTGTACCAGAATTACTTTTTCCCAGCCGGGCGTTTGCACCATATTCTTATTCAATTGTAATTCCCGCAAAGGAATGGGAAAACAATATCGGAAATCATCCGACTGCAACACAAAGCGTTCTCCGGCAACCAAACGTTCCAACCTCACCCCCAAACGCTTCATGTCCAACCAGCGGAAATCATTTTCCTGATAAAACTCCCGAAGCCGTTCATCGAGAATTTCCTGCAACAACGTTTCCGGGTCGGAAGCGATTTCCACATCTCCCGTATAACGTGCCGCACAAAACTCCTGCAACACATCCTGAGCTTCCGGTGTTTTTCCTTGTCGTACCAAAGCCTCCGCTTTTATCAAATACATCTCTGCCAACCGGAACAACATCAGGCATCCTCCGTGAACACTTCCCAAAATTCCATACTTGTCGTTATAGGTACCTTCCGGATTAAACCATGCCGTCTTGCGAATATCCCCGTCATGGAAATATTCATAATACGCCCTGTTGATTCGCCCGTCAGACACACCACCTTCATAATAAGCGTCCGTGAAATTGAAAAACAGGTGATTGCTTCCGTCTATGATTCTGAAATAAAATTCATCACTTTCCAAGGCAGTCCCGATATTGACGTCTTTGCAATCAAACATCTTTTTCAAGTCGGCAGCCGTATTCGACAAAACACGTCCTTTCATGGCTTCCGTGGCACATTTCTCCGCATTCGCCCAGTCCGTTGCCTCTGCCGCTCCCGACATGGCACGCCAGGTGTAAATACTCGCCATCATGGCATGAATGAAATCACTGCGCCAGGCACAATTCCATTCGCTTGACGCCGTTTCTTCCAACAAGGCAAGAGCTTCACCGCAATCCGCCAGAATACGTTCATACACCTCCCCTTGCGTCTTTCGTTCCGGCATGGCCGTACCGATGTCTTGTTCGGGCGTCAGGTATACCGGCACCCCGTATACATTGTCTTTGTAAGGAGCATAGTATTGCAGCAATTTGAAATAAGCAAACGCCCTCCAAACCAGAGCCTCGCCCTTTACCCGGTTTCGCAACGCCTCATTCTCCCCTTCTGCCGTCTCAATTCCCGAAATAATCAGATTAATGGGTCCGAGAAAACCGTAATAACGATCCCATGCGTAAACATCCGTCATCAGCCAAGTCTGAATATTCTTTCCTGTTGTCGTATATGCCCCATTTTTGGAATCATAATAAAGATTCGAAGACGTATTCAGATTCGTTTCTCCGGTATAAATACCCAGATTAGCCGCCACGTCAAAAAGCGGAAAAGCATAAGCATCCACACCGAATATCCTCTCCTGAGTAGGATTCGGCGTCTTCAGTAATCGCATATAACTCGCCATGATGTCCCGGTAATCTTCAACCGTACTAACCACCTTCTGGTCCCGGGGCGTCAATTCCAAAAATTTATCGCAGGACGTCAGTAAAAAACAGCACAGACCTGCCATAAGCAAATATCTCTTTTTCATAAAACCCTTATTTAAAATCCGATAGTCAGTTTAAAGTTAAATTCACGTGCCACAGGATAGGAGAAAGCATTGCCAGACCCGACATCCAAGCCCCGATATTTCGTAAAGGTCAACAGATTCCGGGCATTGAATCCAAGGGACATATTCTGCATTTTCCATTGTTGCACCAACCGGGAAGGGAAGCGGTAACTCAGCGACAAATTCGTCATCCGCAAATAATTTCCCTTCGAATAACCATCGGAAGTACACATCGAAGCCCAGAAATCATTGTCGGCAGTCGTAAAGCGCGGCACATCCGTCACGTCTCCGGCAAATTGCCAATAGTACAGGTATTTTTTCTCCCGGTTCGTAGCAGAAACCTTCAAATCCGAAGAATATCCCCGAGCCGCACGGATATCACTCGCTTCATTGTTCGGAGCATTCTGATAATCATTGAAATTCGGAATCAAATGCCCCGTTTTGAATGTCCACGAGGTCGTAAATTCCAATCCCTTGTAACGCATCACGGTGTTAAAACCACCCACATACTTCGGATTGGAACGTCCGAGGTATTGCATGGAAGAGGTCATAAAATCAAATTTCTCTTCACTTCCCCGGAGAAAATCCACTTTATCGGGAATTTCATTCGTTGAAGCTACCAAGGATTGATAACTCTCTTTTTTACTGTCGGAGTAAGAATCCCAAGCATCCAGAAATTTACTGTAAGCCCTTTTCCCTTCTTCTGTCAAGGCATATTGCGGATTACCCGACTGCGGATTCACGCCGGCAAACTTCCAGCCATATATACTTCCTGTCTCCTTACCTACAATGTTAATGATACCTCCCTTTGTAACAGCCGAGCTTATTGCCTCCTGATAAGAATTATAACTATAATAGGATTTCTTGATGACATTCTTGTTGCGGGCAATGTTGAACGAAGTACTAAAAGTAAAATCCCCCGCCTTCACCCATCTCACGTTCAAATAGAACTCCATTCCGCTATTCTCCACAATACCGCCATTGGCCTTCACCGAGGTTCTTCCTGTGGAAGAAGGCACTTCCAGATTCTCCAGCACATCCTCCGTCCGGTTGGAATAGTAATCAAATGTAAAATTGATTCGATTATCCAACAACGTCAAATCCAACCCGATGTTCCGATCCTGTTTCTTCTCCCAGCCTACGGTCGGGTTCGGATAGGTGAAATTCGTGGCATAACGGTTTCCCATATACATATTGCTACCGAAAGAGATGGTAGAAAACGGATAAGCCGAACGGTCGATATTACCGGTATAACCGTAGGAACCACGAATCGCCAACTCCGTCACCACGGGATTCTTGAAGAATTTCTCATTATGAAGATTGTAGCGGGCGCCGACGGAGCACAACGGAGTGAACCGATTGGTGTTTCCGATTACATCCGCTCCGTCCGCACGATAATTGAAGTTCAAAATATAACGGTCCTTATATCCGTAGCGCAAAGAACCCAAAAAGGACACGCTGCGGTCTTGACCGTCGGAAGTCTGAAACATATTTCCCACGGAAGTCACCAAATCCTCATAAAGAAGATTTTTGTCGAAAGTCGGCACGCCGGTTATCCGGTAATCCCCGTAGTAAATCGGTGAAGTATAACCAAAATTGGTGAACTTTTTCGACATCACCTCATTGGCAAGCAATACGCTGAAAAGATGATTCTTTTTCACTGCAAATGAATAATCGATTTGGTTCCGAATGGACCAATTGTAATTCTTGCCCGAATTTTCCGACAACTCGCCATTGTCGTATCCCGACGGCATAATATTGTAATTCTTGAAAGCGTTCCGGCCAAACGCTTCGTTTTTCCACGAAGTGTACGTTCCAGCCTCCACCTCCCGAGTCTCGGTATTGTAACTGATTCCTTTGCGGACGATCGACTCCAACGAAAGTCCCGGAATCACTTCGTAACGAAGATTCAACGTCAATTCAACATCCGAACCGTCCTGTTTCAACCGGGTATCCCTCATTTCCTTCAGGATATTGAATTGATCGTATACATACCCCGAAGCACGTTCGGAAGTATAATTGTTGCTCAGATAACTCAAATCGGCGGCATAATTTCCCTCATCGTCATAAGGACGTTCGTAAGGATTGGCAAACATGGCATAAGTAAACGGGTCTATTGCCGAAGCATTATCTCTGTTTTTCCGGGAGTTTGCCGAAACATTCAGGGCAACAATCAAATTTTTTACCGGACGATAATCCAATTTCATCAACAAACCCGCACTCTGGTATTTATTGGAAAGTAGGATACCGTTCTTTTCCTGATAATTGACCGATGTATAATAGGTCAATTCATCCGTTCCACCCCGCAAGCTGACATTGTGCGAATGCGACTGCGCCGTACGGAAAAGGACGTCAAACCAATCCGTATTTATATTTGCCAAACGTTGTATTTCCCGCTCATAATTTGCAGGAGTCAAATACCCGTTGACACTTCGTTTATACATGTATCCGCCCCGTCCTGTCAGATAAGCGTAGTTGAGTCCGAAATGATCAATAATCGAACGCTCATAACTCAATTTCTCTGCCGAATTCATAAAATCCAAACGATTACGGGGAGCAATGCCGCACTCGTAAGTTCCGCTATAACTCACCTGGGTTTTGGAACGGAATCCCTTTTTCGTTGTAATGACAATCACACCGTTAGCCGCCCGTGCTCCGTAAATGGCAGCAGCCGAAGCGTCTTTCAGGATGCTGATGGACTCGATGTCTTCCGGCATGATATTCCCCACGCCATCCTGCATGATGGTACCGGCATAATCCCCCGAATTGTCCTGCGGAACGCCCGACATCATCGGCAGACCATCTACAATCCACAACGGTTCGGTGTTTCCACTCAAATTGTTCTCTCCGCGAATCGTTATTTTAGCCCGAGTACCTGGAGCGCCGGAAATCGTCGTGCTATTCAAGCCAGCCACCATGCCTTCCAGAACACGGTCTATGGAAGTGATACCCTGCATTCTCAAATCCTTGGCCGTAATGACGGCGGCACTACCGGTCATGTGCTCCTTTTTCACCGTTTCCATACCGGTAACGACCACTTCGCTCAATGTCTCTGAATTTTCGTGCATCACGATACGGATTTCCTTTGCCGGATCTTTTACCTGAAAACTTTCCGCCTCCATGCCGATAAAGGAAAAAAGCAGCTCCGGTAATTTTTCTTCAACCGGCACGCTGATCGAAAATCGCCCCTCGGCATCCGTGGCAACTCCCAAAGCCGTACCTTTCAGCAACACCGATACTCCGGGCAATGGCTGTCCGGCATCGTCCCGCACCATTCCTTTCAAAACCAGCATCTGAGGCTGAGCCGGTTGCTGCACCTTTTTTTGTTGCAGAATAATAATCTTATCCTGAATCACAAAGTCCACATTCAAACTTTCCAGGCAAGCCCTCAAAGCCGTATTGAGGTCCGCATCATGCACGTCCACGGAAATCCGAGCCTTATCATTAATCTCAAGGGCATTGTACACAAAATCAAACTCCGTCTGGGCTTTAATCTCTTTCAATACCTCTCTGACCTCCGCATTCCGTCTGTTCAGATTCACCTTGGCAAATTGCTGGGCAACAGAAGCATGAGCGAAGCTACTTCCGAGCAAGACCGTACACAGCATCGTGCACAACCGTCTGCTCCAATATGTTTTATCATTAGCTCTATTCTTCATCAGTTATTCCTCTTTATTTATAAACGAAACTTAACGAATTTGCGGATTAGCCACCACCGCCGGACATTTGATTTCCAGTTGCAAGGTCGGGTTCCGAGGAAAGTCCGTATAACCACCCATATATATATCATATTCAGTTTTTACTCCCATCGGAACATAATCCACAATCTTTATGACCCCTTGCACTCCTTTTCCTGTTTGAAAAAACACATAAGAAGGCTTGAAATCTTGCACCGGAATTTCCACCTTTTCTTCTTCTATTCGGAAAGAAAAATCATCCGCACTCAAATTTTCAAAATCGGAATCGGTAAAACTATCCGGTGCTTTCATATAAATTGTATGACACGGAAAATCATACCGACTATTGTGTCCTAATAAACTACGAATAGCAATAGGCGATTCAAAACTAAAAACCTCCCTTGGCTGATTCCACACCAATGCTAAATCTATTGCTTCCGGATTTTTTCGGGCATCTTCAGCGACTTGGCAAATTCCAGAAGTCAACGAAAATAGAGCACTTCCACCATATTCGGTATCGTAATCAACTCCTGACATGTCAGGATAAACACATTTGTCTCCAACTTTCACTATTCCCAAATATTCAAAATCTTCTGAGGTAATTCCCCAACCTAATAGAGTTTCTTCATACAACCAATAAACAATTTCCACTTCCTCCAGCAATCCAGCCAAAGAAATACCTGTATATTCCGTAGAACTCACCTGTGAAACCCTGCATTCGTCGAGTTTACCCCGGTATTCTCCGGAAACTTCTCCACCAAAAGTGGTCTTACATACAAATATCACATGCCATTCGTCACCATTCTGCTCAATGTTAACTTCTCCGTCAGCCAAAGCCGCAGGAACATTGTCCTTGCTCATGGTATTGTAATCCGATGAGCTATACCCCGTGAAAGTACCGGGTTGTTTTTCCGTTCCGAACACATATTTCCCCGGAACCAACCGACCGGTTTCAGCCGAAGCCAAGTGAAAGCAGATACAAGCCGCTTCTCCTTGCGCTTTTTCCAAACCTTCGTCATAATAAAGCCCGTCCTCGTAAAGCGAAAGCATGAAATTTCCGGTCTCCGTCCAATCGTCCCCCATTCGGAAACCTTCCACCCTGTCGGTGACCTGTTCTCCCCGCTTCTCATAAACATCTTCATACACATAAGGCACACTGGTAGCCACCGTATTCGGATTACTTTGCCAAATCACCCCGCTTTGCAAATTGTAGGACCGACCATACAGCCGAATCATGCGCTCAGGACTGACAGCGTCGTCATTGCTGTCCGAACAGCCCCAAAAGCACGATAACGCCCATAGCATTATCCCAATTAAATAAACCTTTTTCTTCATAGTTTTTATATTGGTTAATATTTATTTCCTGCCTTCAACCGTAATTGTGTTTCCCCGAACTTCAAAACGCACACCACCTGCCGTCTCCATGGCTTCCAGTAATTTTTCAATCGTATCGTATTTCTTGACATTTCCACTGAAAAGTATGTCTTTGACCTCTTCATCCCGAAAAACAACCTGAATCTCATACCAACGGGAAAGTTTGTGTAAAATAGTCTCCAGTCTTTCGTTTTGAAAAACAAAGTGACCATTTCTCCACGAAGTGTATGGTTCCGTATCCACCAAATCCGTTCTCAAATCCCCGAATTTGTCTGCATAAGTCCCTTTCATTCCGGGAATCAACCGCACCGCATGCTCTCCTTTTACCAACCGGACACATCCTTTCTCCAATACAGTTTCCAATGTCTCTTCATCAGGATAATCCCGAACATTGAAAGAAGTTCCCAAAACTTCCACCCGAACATCGTCCCTCAACCGTATCCGAAAAGGAGACGTCTTGTCGGGAGCGACTTCAAAATAAGCCTCGCCCGTCAATTCCACTTCCCGAACACCATTCCTAAAAACAACCGGAAACTTCAAACGGCTCTGAGAATTCAACCAGACTTTGGTGCCGTCACTTAATATCAATTGATACTCTCCACCTGTCGGAACCCTCAATTCGTTATGCTCCGGCAAATCATCCCGGAAAGCAGAAGATTCCGCTATTTGCTTATAGCTAAGCCGGGTTCCGGAATTGCAAGCTACGGCATGTTCAGACAACACCCGTTCCTCCTGAGCAGCATTTTCCAAAGCCCACACACTTCCGTCACTTAATACCAGTTCGGCTTTCGACATCCCGGGAACTATTCCTTTCTCCGCCACTGGACTATCTTCCCGCATCGGCAAAAACAACACAGTCATGCCGATAAACAGTACAGCTATCGCAGCGACAGCTACCTTCCAAGCCCCTATCGACCGCCGCACATAACGCCTCCGGTATTTCGCCAATCCTTTTTCAGCATCTATTTCCCGATAATCTGCTAAAGCCGAAACCAAGTCCTTTCGTTTCAACCTTTCATACAATTCCCGATGACGAGGATGTCCTGCCAACCATTTCAGCAACTCATCAGCCTCATCGGATTGCAAAACACCCAGCCGTTCTTTTAGAATCAAAGAGGATATCAGTTGATAATCGTGTAACAGGTCCATATTATATTTTTATAATATAAACCCGCAATTTTCAAATCTGATGACAAGAAAAATAGTTTTTTTCAGAAAAACAAAATGGAAAAATCATTGACAATCCAAACGGAACAGAATCATCCACAATATCAAAGGCTTGTCATTTAATCGGCTACGCAACGCCTCGACAGCACGCATCTTATAAGTTTTCACCGTATTCACAGAAACATTCATTTCCTGGGCAATTTCAGCAATCGTCTTCCCTTGCAACAACATCAGTACAACCAACCGACACTTTCCTGGCAAAGTCTGTACCGCCTCGTCCAGCAAACGAGTAATCTCCTCCTCTGTCACATAATCATAGAACTCCTCGTCTTGACTCTCACAAGATTGAATAATCCTCTGGCGAGTATTCAAATTACGCACGACATTAAGCGTTCGATTCTGGACCGCAGTAAAAAACAACGAATTCAAAGCCGCCGGAGACTTTACCTCCTCACGAATCTCCCAAATATGATGAATCACCTCAATGACAACATCTTCGGCTTCCATCTGTTCCAGCCCGTAATGCATGGCAAAAGACACCAATGTCCTGTAATATTGACGAAAGATAATCTCAAAAGATTTTTCATCTCCTCCTATAAATCCTCTGAAATCTTTTTCTGTAATGGTCATATTCTTTTGCTAAATGCGCAAATATAGCAATATTTTCAAAATATGCGACAGCGCTTTTTATTCCCAGATTGGAACTTCCATACAAGAGCAACAAAAACATAGAATATTTCCGTACAACCTATGAAAATTATCCTTTATTTTGTCTGTTCATTATGATTCACTGACTATGGAGCATCCTAAAGTCCGCAAAAGTTGGAGCAAGACCTG
>CAYNXE010000064.1:10202-11495 GCA_964400995.1 uncultured Odoribacter sp. | reverse complement strand
AAGTAAAGACTCTTTTGTCAGATATGGAAAGCGATAGAGTCGAGCGTACCACATCGACAACCGATACAAATAAATTTGGACAGGTTATCTGTGCGTTTGCCAATGATTTGCCAAATCACAATTTACCCGGATATCTTATTATTGGCGCAGATGATAAAACAGGGGAAGTAAGTGGTCAAGTAAATATTACCGACCAGTTGTTGCAAAATCTTGGAGGAATAAAAACGGATGGGAAATTGCAGCCCCAGGTCAGTATGACAGTAGAAAAAGTCGCTTTGCCTGAAGGAGACGTGGCTGTGGTAACAGTTCAGCCGTGCGAATTTACCCCCGTAAGATATGAAGGTCGTATCTGGACTCGTACAGGCCCACGTAAGTGTATTGCCAGTGAAGCAGATGAAAAACGGTTGTTGGAAAAACGTATTAGTCGAATGCTGACGTTTGACGCACTTCCGTGCATAGATGCCACGATTGACGATATGGATGTTGCTGCATTTCAGCAGATTTATTTGCCTAAGGCATTTCCGGAAGATGTTTTGCGAACCGACAAGCGTACCGTTACACAACAGATGCAGGCTTTAGGCTACTTCAATACGAAACATAATTGTCCGACATATGCCGGCATTATAATGTTCGGCGTGAATCCTGAACGGTTTATGCCCGGATGCTATGTGCAATATGTGCGATTTGCCGGTCTGAATCGCGCGGCAAAAGTGGAGAATGAATATAAATTTTCCGGAAATCTTGTAAAAGTGCTGTCACAACTGGATACTTTTGTTGATGCTTCAATTACAAACCGCAAGCCGGTGTTCGTGTCGGCATTGAGAGAAGAGATAAAAGTGGATTATCCTCACTGGGCAACTCGAGAACTTCTGATGAATGCTATTTGCCACCGAGACTATCAGGGCAATGGACCGGTGCAGTTTTATCAATACGATGACCGTATTGAAATAATGAACCCCGGAGGTCTCTATGGGAAAGCTACACCGGAAAACTTCCCGTATGTCAATGATTACCGTAACGGTATTGTTGCAGAAGGTATGAAAGTTCTTGGTTTCGTGAACCGATATAGTCGTGGAGTACAAGCTGTTCAGGATGAGCTGAAAACGAATGGCAATGGAGAGGCTGAATTTCAACTTCATCTTACAACTGCCTTTCTTGTAATAGAGCATCTTTCTGTTCATACAGGTGAGAAGAAAGACGAGAAGAAAAGTGAGAAGAAAGATGAGATGAAAGGAGAGATGAAAGGTGAGAAGAAAGGCGAGAAGAAAGATGAGAAGAAAGATGAGAAGAAAG
>CAYNXE010000064.1:0-9978 GCA_964400995.1 uncultured Odoribacter sp. | reverse complement strand
AAGAAAGATGAGAAGAAAGATGAGAAGAAAGATGAGAAGAAAGATGAGAAGAAAGATGAGAAGAAAGGTGAGCAGAAAGACGAGAAGAAAGATGAGAAGAAAGGTGAGAAGAAAGGTGAGAAGAAAGACGAGAAGAAAGGTGAGAAGAAAGACGAGATGAAAGGTGAGAAGAAAGGAATAAAAAAAGAGTTGAAAGAGGTATTGGATTTAATTCGACAGAATCCTAATATTACTTATAATGAACTGATGACTGAACTCCATATTACTCAAACGCCGTTATATCGACGAATGAAGAGACTCAAAAATATGGGGGTGATAAAGAGAAAAGGCGGTCGTTCTAGTGGTAAATGGATTATTCTCGACTAATATTTATTTCCTTGGATTCCCCAATAGTGGGAGTGTAAACAAACTTGACACACTTTAGTTTACACTCCCAAGAAATCCGCTCACCCTTTCCGTCCGCGTCCGATGCGGTCAATGATTACGGCTATCGCCCCGTCACCGGTGACATTGGTTGCCGTACCGAAACTGTCCATTGCAATGTAGAGGGCAATCATCAGCCCCTGGGCGGTCTCGTCAAAGCCCAGCATCGATTGCAACAAGCCCAAGGCAGCCATAATGGCTCCGCCGGGAACACCGGGAGCGGCAACCATAGCAATGCCCAGCATCATAATAAATCCGGCAAACTGTCCGAAATGAATATCCAGCCCCGACATAAACATAATCGCCATAGAACAAGCCACAATCTTCATCGTGCTTCCCGACAAATGAATCGTGGCGCATAAGGGAATCACAAAGCCCGCCAGGTCAGGACGCACCCCGTTTTTAACGGTCTGCTCCAAAGTCACCGGAATCGTAGCCGCCGATGACTGGGTGCCCAATGCCGTCACATAAGCCGGCAACATATTCCGGAACAACCGGAACGGATTTTTCTTCCCAACCGTGCCGGCAATGAAGAACTGGATAAACAAAAGCACCACCGTCATCACGAAAATGACCACGATGATTTTCAGGAATACGCCAATGACCCCGGCAATCTGACCCGCATTCGTCATATTCAGGAAAATGCCGAAAATATATAGCGGCAACAAAGGAATGATGACCGATAAAATGACTTTATTGATGATTTCCTTGAAATCCTCCATTCCCCGCTTTAAATATTCCCCGTCGATAACCGACATTCCCAATCCCAGCGTAAATGCCAAAATCAACGAAGTCATCACCTCCATTAAAGGAGGCATATCCACCGTGAAATAGGATTTCAAGGCAACAGTCTCCTGGGCGACCGCAGCCATATTGTCCTCCGTGGCCAGCAGCCAGGGATAGATACCGTCACACGTGAAATAAGTGAAGAAACCGGTAAACAAAGTAAAACCGTAAGCCAAAGCGGCAGTCATCAAAAGCAAGCGTCCCGCTCCCTTTCCCAGATCAGCAATTCCGGGAGCCACCAGCCCCAAAATCAAGAGGGGAATGATAAAGCCAAGGAAGTTGCCGAACAAGGAATTGACGGTCAAGAATATCCGAACCAGCCACTCCGGAAAAAACAATCCGCACACGATGCCCAACACAATGGCTATCAAAATTTTGGGCAGCAAGCCCCATTTTAATCTTTTCATAAATATTTCTCTTTCAAACATTTTCAAGGCTACAATGTTACAATAAAAAAAGCAGGCTCAAAAGCCCGGAACCAAAATTTTTCAGAACAGGACAAATTATTCCAATAATTATTCATACCTTAATCTCGGTTTAAACAAGAGCAATATAGGTCATAAAAAATCACATACTATGGAAACAAAAGCAGCTTTGGACTTGCTTGATTTCATTCACGAAAGTCCGACCAATTACCACGCGGTGCTAAGCGTCAAACAACGCTTGCTAGCCAATGGCTTCAAACAGCTTTTTTCGGGCGAAGCGTGGCATATCGAACACGGAGGGAAGTACTTCGTCACCAAAAACCACTCTTCTTTGTTTGCCTTTGTTCCGGGCAACGGCAATCTGGCGGAAGAAGGGTTCAAATTAATCTGCGCCCACAGCGATTCTCCCACGTTCCGGATAAAACCCAATGCGGAGATGTTGGTGGGAAGCAAATACCTGAAATTGAACACGGAAGTGTACGGCGGACCGATTATGTACACCTGGTTCGACCGACCTCTGTCTATGGCAGGACGGGTTATGGTCAAAAGCGACAAACCGCTGAAACCGACTACCCGATTCGTCAACTTCAACCGTCCCCTGCTGGAAATCCCCCACATCGCCATCCATTTCAACCGGGCAGTGAACGACCAGGGCAATCCGCTGAGCAAGCAAAGGGATATGCTGCCGGTGCTGGGCATCATCAACGATACCTTCGAGAAAGACCATTTCCTGCTGAAACTGATTGCCAAAGAAATGCAAGTGGCAGAAGAGGACATCCTAGATTTCGATCTGACCCTGTATGAATACGGCAAAGGCTCCCTGGTAGGTTTAAACAACGAATTCATTTCTTCGGGGCGTTTGGACGATTTGGCAATGGTACACGCCGGTATGACCGCCCTGCTGGGCTCCAAACCCTGCAACAAGACGAAAGTACTGGCCATCTTCGACAACGAGGAAGTGGGAAGCGGCACGAAACAAGGGGCAGCCTCGCCCATTCTGCGCACCATTCTGGAACGCATCGTTTTCAATCAGGGAGGCAACGCCGAGGACCTCTACCGGGCAATTCACAACTCATTTATGATTTCAGCCGATATGGCGCACGCCCTGCATCCGAATTATCCGGAAAAACACGACCCGACCAATCACCCCATTATCAATCACGGTCCGGTGATTAAAATCAATGCCAATCAAAAATACATCACCGACGGCGATTCGGCTGCCGTATTTGCCACGATATGCCAAATGGCTGGAGTACCTTTCCAGACCTTCGTCAACCATTCGGATATGGCAGGCGGCTCCACCCTCGGCAACATCCTGCTGACCCAAATGGAAATGCGAGGCGTGGACATCGGTAACCCGATGTGGGCGATGCACTCCGTCCGGGAAACCGCCGGCACGCTCGACCAGGAATACGTCATCAAGGCTTTTACGACATTCTACAACCTCTAAAGCCATTCCAAACACAACCGCACCCCGGAGTTTACTGCTTCCAGGGTGCGGTTCATATTATATTTCCAACAACCACCTCCAGGCAGGAATGACGTGAATCACCCTACCCTTCTCAAGTTCGATTTCTTCCATACGGTCGGCTGTTATGATAAACATATTCCAGCAACCGGTAACTTTTGCAGCCTCCACAATGCCATTGATTTCCCGATACCGTGTATCTTCATCGCTCATATCCCAGGTCACCTGGATAAGCCTGTCAATCTCGACACCTCGCTGCACAACGAAATCGCATTCGCCTTTTCCCCGGTAATAAAATAACCGGTCAACAGGCGTCCGGCGACGGTAAAGCTGAAGGAACACGGTGTTTTCAAGTTTTTTACCGTCATCATCACTTGAGGGAAGCAATACCGCATCGCGAAGACCATTGTCAATACAGTAATATTTAGGTTGGGAACTCTCGATTTTCTGTAACGACTTGCTGTAATTGGGAACGCGAAAAAACATAAAAATGCCACAGGCGTAATTCGCCCAGGCATACAGGTCATCTTTGCTCACCTTGAACCCCCGAGACTTGATGTCACCGTGTATTGCACGGATAGAAGTCGGCTTTGTCAGATTGCCCATTATCCGTTTGAGACAATAGCGAAGTACCTCTATGTTCGACAGTTTATAATGTTCCACCAAATCCTTCAAGAGCATCGTATCAAAATAGGTCTGCAATATCTTTGCCTTATGCAGCGGATTCTCTGTAAGCACCACTTCTGGGAAACCGCCTTCGTTATTGTATGCGACAAACGCATTTCGCAATTTTGCCAAATCGGACTCCAGCCAGCTATCGGTCTTTATGCCCTTGAAATCACAATATTCCCGGAAAGATAGAGGCAGCGTTTCTTCTTCCTGAGGCCAACCGCGCAATGCCGATTTCAATTCACTTCCAAGCATCGTCGCATTGCTGCCGCTGATATAGATGTTTTTGGAATAGTGTTTGTAAAGACGCATCACAAAATACTCCCACCCGTCAATCAACTGTATCTCATCAAAAAACATATACACCGTCGACATATCTATTTCAGGGTACATTTCCCGATATGCCTCTATCATCTGGTCCAATTCATCGGAAGTCATTCGAACAAGACGCTCATCATCGAAGCTAACCCATAAAAACCGTTCCCGAGCCACCCCTCGCGCCAAAAGCTCATTAACCACAGCTTCCATTCTTGACGTCTTTCCGCAACGTCTTACGCCCGGTATCGTGACAATCTTTCCGTTATCAACCGGAAGCATATTTCCCCGTTTTTTCAGTTCTGTCGGAAATTCCGCCTGACGCATTGCTATGAGGGCTTTGAGATACAATTTGTCCATACTGTCCTAAATTTTAGGACAAATATAGCAATTTCTGTCCTAAAAAAAAGGACAAGTACTATATTTTATTATAATTACATTATTACTCGTTTGTATTTCAGGTGAATAAGCGATTGCACACCAAGCATAATGGGTTTGCCTTGTGGTTTTTACACAGGTCACACATTCTATTTTGTGAAATAATATTTTGTTATTCGGAATTTCATTCCTATGTTTATCCGGCTCGTTGTTGTAATAAAGTTTACGATTCGATTTGTTTATGTGCGTTTCATCGGCACGCATTCAGAGTACGAAAAAATAGATTGTTCTACCATATAAAAACAGAATTATGGCAAAAATTGAAAATAAAGCACAATATGATTGGGCACTAAAAAAAGTGGAAGAACTCCTGCCTTTGGTTGACGACAACACGCCGGTTGACGACCCGAACAGCATCGAGCTTGAATTGCTATCCAATATGGTGGCAGATTATTCCGAGGAGCATTTTGCAATAGGCTCCCCCTCACTCGCTGAGGTTCTCAAACTCCGTATGCACGAAATGGGACTAACGCAGATAAGTTTATCCAAAATATTAGGGGTAAGTCCGTCAAGGATAAGCGAATATTTGTCAGGGAAGAGCGAGCCGACATTAAAGGTTGGGAGGGCTATCAGCCATAAACTGGGCATTGATGCAAATATCATTTTAGGGGTATGACAACTGTTCCTGGGTGAAATCAGCCATAGATCAATGCTTTGGTTCGGTCGATGTTTTCTTTCAAGTAAGGATTCCGGATTGCCTGTTCTTCCAATAAATCAACCTCCCTACCCAAGACGTTCTCCAATGCGTACTTTAAATCGAAAAAGTTGCTAAAATAATCCGTTATCTGTGCCTTGTTAAATTTGACAATGAAATCCACATCGCTTTCCGGATTGAAACGGGGTGTCAGCACCGAACCGAAAGCAAAAAGTTGGTTTACCTTGTGCTTCTTACACAGGGAAACGATTTTATCGGTATGGGCTTCCAACAAGTTCATCAGCGTATTCTTTTCTGCAAATATATTAATTAATTGCTTGGGATATAAAAATCAGCAAGCAAGACTATATATTTTATCAATTTCTTTAATTGGAAATGTTTAACTGTTCTGCCAAAAACACAACTGTTTCCACAAATTCTTTCATTTTTTATATCGTGCATAGCTTTCTATTGTTTATGTATGCTTATGAGAAGAATGACCGATTGGTGTTATTTGATTTTGATATAGACAACAAAACTTGACAATGCCTTTATTTTCTCTGTAAAAGATAAATTTGAGATTTTATTAATATTTGAGATATTTACAGGTATCGGAGAAACATCAATGAGATTCTTTAGGTAAGATGTTTTTATTGCGTATCCGACATTATCAGCTTCTGAAACACCGGCGTTTGTGATGCCAACAAGATTGCCCTGTTTATCAAAAAGCGGTCCGCCACTATTCCCATGCTGAATAGGTGCTGAAATCTGATAGGTTACAGCATCTCCTTGGTAACCAGTTTTTGAACTAATCAAACCATCTGTAATTTTAACCTCCTCACCTAAATAAGCAGACATTGGATACCCCATTGCAAAAACAGCTGTACCTACATCACATACAGAAGTTTTAAAAGCATAGGGTATTGAAGAGAAGTTTTTAAAAGCATCATCTTCAATTTTCAATAATGCCAAATCATTGGTTTTGTCATCAACCAAGATCTTTGATTTGTATGTCTTTACTTCTCCATTTCTGGTTAACTGAATGTCAATGACAGAAGCGCCCTCAATAACATGATGATTTGTTGCGATAATTCCATTGGTTGTTAAGATAATTCCACTACCGGAAGCGACATACGAATCCGATTCAGTCTTGGGTGTATTATTAGGGACGGTGATAACACCTTTTTCGTAAGTCAAAGATATTCCGCAAGCACAACCAAATTCGTTGACTTGTTCATTAGCAGATAGGCTAATTATTACATTATCAATGTTCCACGTTGCTTCTGGCACTTCAGTAACTTGAATTGGAGTCCCATATTTAGATTCCAAGATGGAATAACATTGAATAAATGCTCGACTTATTGTATTCACATTTGATTGATGTCGTCGTTGTATTTCAGCAACACTTCTATCAAAGTAACTAACAACTAAACTTCTAGCAGAAAACATTTTAGATATTTTATTTTGTTGAAAAGAAATAGTTGTTTCAGTAAAAGGAGGAAGCAGACCTACTGAAAAAGACATCGTCTTTCCAGAAGGGTTAATGTTAAATGATGTAGGATAATTTTCACGAATAACATTCATACAATGTTCCCAGGAATCACCAAATCGGAAGCCATTTACTTCTAATTCTTGCGCCTTTAATCCTGATAGTAAAGTTGTTATTATCAAGCATAGTAATAGTTTTGTTTGCATATTCTTGAAAAAAAATTAAAACATAGATGAATAAATGCTTATGCCAATTCCTATATTATTAAAATATATATTATAGCACCGAGACACACCGTAATAGGGCGCAATTCTTATTATTGCCGGTATTTGGTTTACTTTTACATACTCTTCAGTAACATAGGCATCACAACCACTTGCATATCCACCCTTTTTACTTAAATGACATTCTGGCCAAGTGCTTATGTCGAACTTTTGACATCTAGCATCATTATCAGTTGTAAAATATTCTACAACTCCGGAATATTCATACCAACCATCGGAAGCGCGATGTTGTTTTTTAGCTTTTCTGTCATTAGAATAATTACTGATTTTTATTCTCATAATGTAGTTTGAAGGATGCTTATAGGATTGGTATATAACAAAATTATCATAAGAACCTGATAATTTGTAACCAGAACCTGTTTCCCATTCCCCCCATATAGCATCTATACATTTTGCAATTTTAATTGCATTATTTCCTGTTATTTCTTGAGAAAAAGCATAATTACCAATAAGATACGCTACGAATAGTGTTAAAAATACTCTTTTCATAATTGTTTGTTAATTGTTCATTTTTACAATTTAATTTATTAAACAGATTTGCTTTCATTGTATATAAAATCCACAAATCTTTCCCAATCGTTTTGCTTTATATATCCTTTTAGTGTATGACAATATGTTCCATCCAATTTCATTTTGTCTTCAAATTTATAATGAATGATATCGTTAATTTTTATACGATTAATGCGATTATGGGCTATGCTATTGCGTAAATGTTTTAATAAATAGAAGACATCATTTTTTCGATTTTTACTGTAATAAACAAGTTGATTGCTATCTATACTTGAAAAAGGATATTTAACAACTTCTTTAGTTTTTCCTTTAGGAATAAGACTGATACCTGTTGTTGATAGCTTCGAAAACGCAACGAACTGCTTCATTGTTTTATACTCTTCCTCATATCTCAATTGGAGTTTCTTATAAAACAATACATTTTCTTCTTCTGAAAGATTGGATAATACCATATTATTAAATTTTTACAACCCTAATCTCCCAATAGGTAAGTTTCATATAAAAAAGAAGTGTGGAGATTCATCAGTTTATCTATTCAAAGGTATCGCCAAACACCCACGTGAAAATAAACAGCTACTCCACACTTAACCGACATATATACCGAAAGCTATATGAGGTAAGCATGAACGTTTGTAACCGTTTATCCTTTCACGTTGAAAATTGGCGATTTCTTGAATAAGGACAAACTAAACGCTTCTTATAACAATATGTCTGTTGTTATTGCTAACAACATTGCAAATATAGTTATAATTCGGCATCCAACAAACTTTCATCGGAGTAACTGTAAGAACAAAAGTAGCGGTATCTTTCCAAAAAACCGCTCTTGATTCAAAACTTTGTTTGTTGCAGATTTGCAGTTAAAACTATAATTTCTCCCCCTCATCCGCAAAGCTAAAGCAATTTTCACCCGGGACAATGAGGTAGTCGAGCAATCTGATTTTGGGTGGAAACAAATCAGCCATTTGTCTATAGTTTTCTCGGGAATATGACGTCAAGCATAACAAAATTTTGATAGTAGCTTCTATCTGTTTACGACTTTCCTCCAACTCTTTAATTAGTTCATCTTCTACACGAATTGAGTCTAGGTTAATTCGGGACGCACTGCGTCCCAAATTAGGTTGACATCGGGGTTGACATTACCCCCTTGAAATCCGCCTCAAATCCCCAAAAATAAAGCCACCTACTTTCGTAAGTGGCTTCTGTTGAGTGACCTCGGAGGGGCTCGAACCCTCGGCCCATTGATTAAGAGTCAATTGCTCTACCAGCTGAGCTACGAAGTCATCCTTTTTATTGCAATCCGACAAATCGGTTTTGCGGGTGCAAATATGCAACAATATTTTTAATTCTCCAAAGATAATTCGGTTTAATCTTCTTTGATGTTGTGATAAACATTGGTAACGTCCTCATCCTCATCCAATTTGTCCAGAATCTTATCCACATCTGCCCGCTGTTCTTCGGTCAGTTCCTTGGTATCCGTCGGAATCCGGGTAAATTCACCGCTCACAATGTCGTACTTGTTTTCTTCCAGGTATTTCTGGATATTTCCGTAAGCGTCGAATGAACCGTAAAGGTTGATGACTCCGTCCTCGTCTTCAAAAATTTCATCTACACCGTAGTCTATCATTTCCAGCTCAAATTCTTCCGGGTCGAAACTTTCGGGTTTATTGATTTTGAAGACACACTTCCGGTCGAACATAAAATCCAATGAACCGGTCGTTCCCAGCGTGCCACCGAATTTGGAAAAGGCGTGACGAACATTTGCCACCGTACGGGTATTGTTATCCGTAGCCGCCTCCACGACAATGGCAATACCGTGAGGAGCGTAACCTTCGTAAACAATTTCCTTATAATCCGAAGTATCTTTGGAAATCGCCCGCTTGATAGCGCGTTCCACGTTCTCTTTCGGCATATTTTCCGCCTTGGCATTCTGCATCAGGATGCGGAGACGAGTATTGTTGTTCGGATCCGGTCCGCCGGCTTTTACGGCAATATCGATTTCCTTGCCTATTCTGGTAAATGTACGGGCCATATTGCCCCATCTCTTTAACTTGCGTGCTTTGCGGTATTCAAACGCTCTTCCCATAATAGATGATTTAATTCCTTTACGAACGACAAAGTTATATTATTTTCAAATAAAAAATAAGCCACACGCCCAAAAAGATAGTTATCTTTGCATTGTTTTTAATCATTCGATGCAATGAAGACCTATGTTTATGAAATAGAAATGAAAGTGCGGGATTACGAATGCGACCTCCAAGGCGTGGTGAACAACGCGAACTACCAGCACTATATGGAACACGCCCGCCACGAGTTTTTGGAATACGCGGGTGCCAATTTCGGGGAACTGCACACGCAGGGAATCGACGCGATGGTCGCCCGGGTGGAAATCGACTATAAAATCTCATTAATCAGCGGAGACCGGTTTGTCGTGAAACTAAACATTGCCCGAGAGGGTGCCAAGCTGGTTTTCTTTGAAGACATCTTCCGGCTGTCCGACAACAAACTTTGCGCCAAAGGACGTGTAGAGTCCATTTGCG
>CAYNXE010000063.1:0-11807 GCA_964400995.1 uncultured Odoribacter sp. | reverse complement strand
ATTAAAAGTGTTGTGCTCTACCGGCTGAGCTACTGAATCGGTTCGCAACTTTTTTCAATTGCGGGTGCAAATATAGACAATTCCTGCATCGCTTCAAAACAAAGAGAGTGTTTTTTGAAAAAATATTTTTCTAAAATAAGCAGGCTTGCCTCTTTTCTAGCTTGCTATTTTATCTTAACTTACGAAAAGATTTATAAAACCCGAGTGCCATGCTATTCAATGCGTCTGAACGAAAAGGGATTTTTGCGTTCCTGTTGCTAATCATTAGCACCATCGTAATTCCACGCCATTTTTTAGCCAAAGAAGCCGATTTTTTTCTTCTACCTGCCGACATCGCCGGGGATTCCCTCGTTATTCCTACAGATACAAAACAACCATCGACTACAAAAAACTTTCCTGCAAAAGCAAAACGACCGGAACCCGTGGAATTGAATACGGCGGACAGCAACACGTTAGTCAAAATCAGAGGTATCGGCCCCTACTATGCCGCAAAAATCATCCGTTACCGAAAACAATTGGGCGGCTTCTATTCCGTCAAGCAACTGAATGAACTGAATATGAAATACTTCAACGTCGATTCGTGCGCCCATTTATTCCAAGTAAATCCCGCGTTCATCCAAGCAGTCGATCTGGACACGATGAGTTTCAAAGCTATGTTGCGACATCCCTATCTGGCATACGAAGACGTACAACTGATTTTCAACGCCAAGCAGCAATATGGTCGCCTTTCATTCGATACCCTGGAAAAGCACAAAGTGCTGACCTTTTTTAAATTGAAAAAAATAAAACCGTACTTTAAATAAGTCCGGCAATTTTATAATTTTGTGATACGGCATAAGCAAAACATTCATTAAAATCAGGCATTACTATGAAAAAGGCATTACTTATATCATCCGGCATTGTTGTTGTCCTTGTTTCCGCATTACTGATTCTCCCCGTATTTTTCAAGGGGGACATCCTGCAAATCATTGAACGACAGGCTTCCAACCAGATCAATGCAGAACTGAAAATCGGAGATATGAACCTGAGTATGTTCAAAAGTTTTCCGGATTTGAATGTCAGGTTGAAGAACGTGACAATTACCGGGAAACAAAAGTTTGCCGATGACACCCTGCTACATATTCCGCTTTTTGAAGCATCACTGAACTTGAAATCACTGATTTCAGGCAACGAAGTCATTATCAACAACATCCTGCTGAAAGACACTCGTTTGCTTCCTGTCGTCGATACGACGGGATCAGCCAACTGGGATATTTTCCTCCAGGAAAAACAACAAATTTCCAACGACAAGCCTGAATCGGAAACCGACCAGGATGCCGGAAATACGGATAAAAAATTGTCATTTCATCAAATAAATGTCCAAAACCTGTACATCGGCTACAACGACTACCAGAACTCCACCTACGCCAGCATTGGCAGCCTTAATCTTCAGTTGTCCGGAAATTTTTCTGCGACCAACACCGTCATCCGCTTGATTTTGGCTTTGAACGACATCTCTTTCCGCCAACAAAACAGCGTATGGGTCAACAAGACAAATTTAAACTGGCAAGCAGACATCGCAGCCAATCTGCAGGAAAAAACATTCGACATACAGAAAAACACCCTGGCAATCAACGATCTGGAATTGAATCTGACCGGAAACGTCGCCATCCTAACCGACAGGTACAAGATGGATTTGCAATTGAATGCCCCCGACACCCAATTTGAAACGTTGTTGTCCTTAGTCCCCAAAGCCCTCCAGCACCACATCGAAGGCTTGAAGACCAGCGGAGACTTCCGCCTGAACATCCTGGCAAAAGGCGAATACTATGAAAATCATTTGCCCGCCTTTCAGGCTCAATTGCAGGTAAACGACGCCTCCGTCCAGTATCCCGAACTGCCGGAAGCCATCCGGAAAATCAATCTGGACCTGAACATCGGCAATCCGGGCGGTCCGACGGACTCCACCTACATCCGTCTGAAAAAATTAAGTTTCGACATTGCCGACAATCCGTTTAGCATATACCTGAACATCCTGAATCCCAATGCTCCCCTATTGAACGGCGGAGCCAACGGCATCATCAACTTCGCCAACCTGAAAAAAGCCCTGCCCCTGGCGAATGTCACCCTGCAAGGAACCGTCAACACGAACCTCTCCTTCAACGGCAAATACGAATACATCGAAAAAGAACAATTTGAGAAGTTCATTGCCAAAGGAAACATCCAACTCAACGACATTCTATTGGTAAACGCCGACTTTCCGGAAGGCATCTCCATTCCGCAAGGAAACATTACCGTTTCCCCTGCTTATTTAAGCCTTAGTCAATTACAGGCAAAGATATTCTCCTCCGATTTTCTGCTTCAGGGAAAACTGTCCAATTATTTACCCTATATCTTCAGGAACGAAACATTGAAAGGCAATTTCTCTCTGACTTCCAATTACATCAACCTGAACGAATTCATTGTGGCACAAATGCGGTCTGCACAAACGGATACCCTGCCCCAACGCGACAGCATCACAACAACTCCCAGTGCGGCAGAAGGTGCCCTGGAAATTCCCAAAAACATAGACATTCAATTTTCCACCCGCATCAACACTATGTTGTTCGACCGGTTGGTCATTAAAAATACCGAAGGACGCATCAGCCTCGCGCACGCTACTGCCGACCTGACCAAACTAAGTATGGACCTGCTGAACGGCAACATGATTGTCAACGGGCAGTACAATACGGCAAATCCCCAAACACCAAAGGTTGACTTCAACCTTAACATCACCGACTTTGACATCAATCAAGCCTATCACGCCTTCACTTTCCTGAAAAAGAGCATCCCTGTCGCTATGAATTGCGAAGGCAAGGTTTCCGCTTCTATGAAATTTGCCTCCACGCTGGACAAAACGATGAGTCCGGTGATGACCACCGCCAACGGCGGCGGCTTTCTGGAATCGAAAGGCATATTGTTAAAAGACAACCCGGCAATGAACCAGTTGGCAAGCGTATTGAAAAACGATGAACTCAACCGCCTAAGCATCAGTCATCTGAAAATCAACTTCAAACTGGATAACGGAAACATCACCGTGGAACCCTTCAAAACCTCGTTTGCCGGCAACCCGGTAACCATTTATGGAAAACAAAGCGTCAATGGCGACCTGGATTATACGCTCTCCATAACGGTCAACCGCAAATTCTTCGGAAAAGACATCAACAACCTGCTGAAATCCATTCCGGGGTCAAACAATATCCAGTCGCTCGATTTGGACGCAAAAATAGGCGGAACGCTGACCAATCCGGTCATCAAGCCCGACTTGTCCAAGGCTATCAAGGCCGTGACCAAAGAAGCGGAAAAAGAATTGAAAGGCAACGTCCTTCAAGGCTTGCAAAATTTGTTCAAGAAAAAATAAACTCCTCGACACAAGGAATACTCCCGTTTTCAATATAGTCCGAAAGGACGAAAATATAGCTTAAACAAAAAAGTTGCCTGAAATAGGCAACTTTTTTTTGCACGGGAGGAGAGACTCGAACTCCCGACACCTGGTTTTGGAGACCAGTGCTCTACCAACTGAGCTACACCCGTATTGAGTGTCGCAAAGGAAAAGATTTTTCAGGAATCTACCAAACAATAAACTATAATAATTTTTGCCTTTTCATAGCTTTGCCCCCTCCGACGACACAATCGCCCCGAAAAAAGGCTACCGGCTGTCCGGGAGCGACTGCCCATGCCGGGTCGGACAAATCCACCCGCACTTTGTCTTCGGCAATCTGTGTTATCTTTGCCGGACCTTGCGGATTAAGTCCGATGCCCCGTATCTTTACCGTGAGGTCGTCCGCCTGCAAATCCTCCGGACTGACCACCACCACCTCTTCCACCCAAAGCGTCCGAGTGTACAGACCGCCTTTGGTATCGGCGACAATGACATTCCGGTCGGCATCTATCTCGGCAACATACATCGGTTCTCCGTCCAGCAACGGCATCCCTCGTTTCTGACCGACGGTGTAGTTCAGCAGACCGTTATGCTGACCGATAGGCTGTCCCGAGCGGGATAGTATCCTACCCGGTTGCTGGTCCACACCAGTACATTGCCGGATAAAATCCCGATAATCCGCACCCCGCAAAAAACAAACGCTCATACTCTCCTTTTTGCGCACCACTTCTTCATAGCCGCGGGACAATGCCCATGCCCTCACCTCCTCCTTGGTGTAATCCCCTAGCGGCGTCAGGGCTTTCGATAAAATGTTCTGGGAAACCCCGTATAAAAAATAAGACTGGTCCTTGCGGGCATCCACCCCCCGACAGACATAATACTTTCCTCCCGCCTGCCTTATCCGGACATAATGCCCGGTAGCGATACGGGATGCACCGCATTCCGCCGCCGCCCGTTCCAAGGCATCCCATTTCACGAAACTATTACAGACACAACAGGGACTGGGCGTGCAACCCGACAAGTAATCCCGTACAAAAGCCTCAACCACCACCTGTCGGAATCCTTCCCGTTCATTACGACACAACAACGGAATCTCCAAGGTACGACAGATTTTTTCAACAGCAGTCAAGTCGTTTTTCTCCCACAATTCCAGAGAGACCCCGACCACGTCATATCCCTTCTCCCGCAACAGCAACGCCGTGACAAAACTATCGATTCCCCCGCTCATACCCACGACCACCTTTTCCATACCCCTGAATGATTTATGCAAAAAAGAAATAAGCCACGACAACGGCAGCAATGATTCCGGCAAAATCCGCAATCAATCCGCACGGCACCGCATAACGGGTATTTTTTATCCCCACGGCTCCAAAATAAACGGCAATGATATAAAAAGTGGTATCCGTAGCTCCCTGAAAAGTAGACGCCAGACGTCCGGCAAACGAATCCGCCCCGAACGTATTCATCGTATCAATCATCATCCCCCGGGCACCGCTACCGCTCAAAGGCTTCATCAGAGCGGTCGGCAGGGCATTTACCCAATCGGCATTAAACCCCATACCCTCCACCAGCCTGACCATACCGTCCATTAGGGCATCCATAGCGCCAGACGCCCGAAACACCCCGATGGCCACCAAAATGGCAATCAGATAAGGAATAATCCGGACGGCGGTTGCAAAACCGTCCTTGGCACCGTCAATGAAAGCATCGTAAACATTGATTTTCCGCCAAGCCGCCATCCCGATAAAAGAGATGATAATTCCAAAAAGAATGACATTACTGACCACGTTGGACGCAACGGTCAGCGCCTCTTTGTCCAAAGAGGAAAAATACCAGATAAGTCCTGCCAAAAGTGCTGAAGCACCGCCCAGATAAGCCAAAATCACCCGGTCGAACAGTCGGATGCGCTGCCAAAGCGCCACGGCAATCAATCCCGCCAAGGTCGAAAAATAAGTGGCAATCAAAATTGGAATAAAGACATCGGTCGGATTGGCAGCCCCCATTTGAGCCCGATAAACCATCACCGATACCGGGACAATGGTCAAGCCGGAAGTATTCAGCACCAAAAACATAATCTGGGCATTGGAGGCCGATTGGCTGTCCGGATTCACCTCCTGCATCTGTTGCATCGCCTTCAGTCCCATCGGAGTGGCGGCATTGTCCAGTCCCAGCATATTCGCCGCCAAGTTCATCATAATGGAACCATGAGCCGGATGATGAGCGGGCAGTTCGGGAAACAGCCGGCGGAAAAAGGGAGCAATCAACCGGGACATAATGCCGACGGCCCCCCCTCGCTCTCCGATTTTCATAATGCCCATCCACAAGGTCAACACCCCGGTCAAGCCCAAGGAAATCTCAAAACCGCTTTTGGACATATCGAAAGCGGAATTCACAATTGCCCCGAAGACCTCGGTATCTCCCAAAAACAGCAAGCGGTACAAGGCGACCACAAACGCCACCGCAAAGATAAATATCCAGATGTAATTGAGCACCATATAACCGACAATTACCTCCTAAAGACCTTTGCACGCCTGCAACGTGTTCTGCAAAAGCGACACAATAGTCATAGGGCCTACTCCTCCCGGAACCGGCGTAATGTAAGAACATTTGGGAGCGACATTTTCAAAGTCCACATCTCCCGTCAGGCGGAAGCCGGATTTCGTTCCGACAGCAGGTACCCGATGAATGCCCACGTCCACGACAACCGCCCCTTCCTTCACCATATCGGCGGTCACGAAATGCGGTTTCCCCAACGCAACAACGAGAATGTCAGCCTGCAACGTATAATCCTTGATGTTCCGGGTACGGCTGTGGCAAAGCGTCACCGTGCAATCGGCATAGGCACCTTTCCGGGACATCAGCACCGCCATCGGTGTTCCCACGATATTGCTGCGTCCGATGACCACACAATGCTTGCCCTGCGTCGGAATCTGATAACGCTTCAACAGTTCGACGATACCGGCAGGCGTGGCGGGCAGATAAGCCGGCAGTCCGGAGACCATTTTCCCCACATTACAGGGATGAAAACCGTCCACGTCCTTTTCCGGTGCGATAGCCTGCAATACTTTTTGCTCGGAAATGTGAGCAGGAAGAGGCAACTGCACGATGTATCCGTCCACGTCGGCATCCTTGTTCAACTTGTCGACCACCTCCAGCAACTGCTCTTCGGTCATATCCGCCGAATAACGCAATTCCGTACTCTTGAATCCCACGTCCCGACAGGCTTTCACCTTACTTGCCACATAAGTCTCGCTGGCAGGGTCGTTTCCCACCAACACCGCCGCCAAATGCGGAATCTTATGCCCCTCCGCCTTCAATCGGGCAACCTCATCCGCCAATTCCTGCTTGATTTGCGCCGAAATCTTTTTCCCGTCTATTAATTCCATAAATTATGATTATTTGATAATATGCAACATCCTTAACGCCTCATACCCGGCATCCGGCGCATCAACTTGCTGCCCCCGGACAACATCTTCATCATTTTTTTGGACTCTTCAAACTGCTTCAGCAGACGGTTCACCTCCTGCACAGTCGTACCGCTTCCCTTGGCAATGCGCATCCGTCGGGAACCGTTGATAATATCCGGATTCTCCCTTTCCTTCGGGGTCATTGAATAAATAATGGCCTCCACCCCTTTGAAAGCATCATCGTCAATGTCCACATTCTTCAAGGCTTTCCCCACACCGGGAATCATAGACGCCAAGTCCTTGATGTTCCCCATCTTCTTGATTTGTTGAATCTGGCTCAGGAAGTCATTGAAGTTAAACTGATTCCGGGAAATCTTCTTCTGCAATTTCTTCGCCTCCTCGGCGTCGAACTGCTCCTGCGCTTTTTCCACCAAGGAAACAATATCCCCCATTCCGAGAATACGGTCCGCCATACGTTCCGGATGAAAAACATCCAAAGCGTCCAGCTTCTCGCCCGTACCGACATACTTTATCGGCTTGTTGACCACCGTGCGAATGGAAAGCGCGGCACCACCACGGGTATCGCCGTCCAGCTTGGTCAGGATAACCCCGTCAAAATCCAATCGGTCGTTGAACTCCTTGGCGGTATTCACGGCATCCTGTCCGGTCATCGCATCCACGACAAACAACGTCTCGTTCGGGTTAATCGCCCCTTTGACCGCAGCAATTTCCTTCATCATCTGCTCATCGACAGCCAGACGGCCCGCCGTATCGACAATCACCACGTCGTTTCCGTTGGATTTCGCGAACTTAACGGCATCCTGCGCTATCTTTACGGGGTCTTTGGAAGACTCATCGCTGTAAACAGGCACCTCTATCTGCTGTCCCAATACCTTCAACTGCTCGATTGCCGCCGGACGGTACACGTCACAAGCCACCAGCAAAGGCTTTTTCCCTTTCTTGCTTTTCAACAAATTAGCGAACTTGCCGGAGAAAGTGGTTTTACCGGAGCCCTGCAAACCGGACATCAGGATGATGGCGGGATTTCCCTTTACATCCACCTCCACGTGGCGTCCGCCCATCAGTTCCGCCAACTCGTCGTGCACGATTTTCACCATCATCTGCCCCGGCTTCACCGCGGTAAGCACATTCATACCCAACGCCTTCTCCTTCACCCGGTTCGTGAAATCCTTGGCAATCTTATAATTCACGTCGGCATCCAACAGCGAACGTCTCACCTCTTTCAAGGTTTCCGCCACATTGAGTTCCGTAATTTTTCCCTGTCCTTTCAGTATCTTAAACGACCGTTCCAGCCTATCCGATAAATTCTCAAACATAGTTTATATCCTTTATGATTTTCAAATATGATTCACTTCAATGTTTTCCTATATTTTTCAGCACGACAAAAGTCTTATCTATCAACGAATTGTCAACGACTACTGTAAATTCATTCGTCGAAGAAATCACCTCGGTCAAGTTGATGCCCTCCCACGAAAGCTCTTTCATAATGCTGTAATAAAAACCGGGCTGCATACTGTTTCCCTTGGGCAGTTTCAAGGTGACCGACGACAAGCCCGTCTGTTTGAACAAACACAATTCATCCTTAAAACAATCGGCGACAAGTTCCTCCATCATATCGCTGATGACCAGGTTCGTTTCAAAAACCCCCTGTACCAGCGTGTAAAAAATCTCATCGTTTTTGACCAGATTTTTCAAGACCTCAATATGGCAATCCAACAAGGTCTGGGAATTTTTAAACGTATAATCGCAAAGATTGCTTCTTAAAATGATATCCCCCATATTGTTCAGCAACTTATTCAGCTGCACCTGTTCCCGCACCTGCAAATAAGGAGCCAACCGGTTCAAAGCCATTACGACAGCTCCCGTATTCACCTCCCGACGCAAGACCTTCTCCACGTCCGGCTGTAACTGTCGCGCCAATGAAGACACATTGATGATTCCGGCAGCCAAAGACTCCGACAAATAAGGCCGGTGCTTCACGATATTCTCCACAACATGGGAAATACTCATCATAATGTTGTATATTTTAGCATTTACAAACGATGAAATGAACCCGTTGTTCAATTCTCAACAAAAATAATGTTTTTTACTATCTCCCGATGAAATTCCCATTAAAAAAATTCCACTTTTTTTCATAAGCCTTCCCGCTGTCTTACCGCTTCAAACATCATCACGGCAGCAGCAGCGGAAACATTCAGCGATTCAATCTGTCCCTTCTGGGGAATCTTGACACATTCCGTCACAATATTCAACAACTCTTCGTCGATACCCTTGTCCTCCGAACCCATCACAATCGCCAGGGGCTGTTTCATATCCACCGCCGTATAGAACTTTTCCGCCTTCTCGGTAGCGGCATACACATTCACTCCCCTTTGAAACTTCAACTCCCGAATCACTTTCTTCAAGTTTTGCACCCGACACACCGGGATATGATACAACGCACCGGCAGAAGTTTTCAGAGAGTCCGAAGAAATCTTCGCCGAATTTTTGTTCGGAATTACTACGGCAGTAACCCCGGCACACTCGGCACTCCGGACAATCGCGCCGAAATTACGGACATCGGTTACCCGATCCAAAATCAGCACAAAAAGCGTCTTCCCCTCGGCAACCGCCTTGTCCAACACCTCGTTCAATTCCTGATAAGGCACCGGCGACACCTCCGCCAACACCCCTTGGTGGTTCCGGTCGGCAAAAGGCTTGAAGACCTCTTCCGGCACATACTGGAAAGGAATATTGTTTTCCCGGATGACATTGAACAATTGCTGGAACAGTTCTCCCCGGTTCCCTTTTTTCAACATCACCTTGTCTATTTCTTTTCCCTGCTGTATCGCCTCCAGCACAGCCCGGATGCCGAATATACATTCCTGTTTATACTTTGCCATATTGTTTCGTTTCTATCGTTTATCCTTTTATTTTATCCGCTCCAACTCCTCCGTCGCCTTTTCCCATTCCTCCATAGCTTCCTCCAATCGCTTCTGCACCTCTCCATACCTTTTCAGCAACTCCTCTCCCGTTTCCCCGTCCGCCATTTTCCGCTCCATATCCGCAATCTCCGCCTCCAGTTCCGCTACTGCATTTTCCGCCCGTTCCACCCGCTGTTCCGCTTTTTTGATTTCCCGGTTCAATTGCTTGCGCTCCTCAAAAGACAGCTTGTTCTCCGCTGCCGGATTCATCGCCGTCTGCTGCTTTGCTTCCGGCTTGTGCAACTGCTCGTACTCCCGGAAACAGGCAATTTTCTTAGCTTCCAGGAAATCGGTCACGCCTCCCAGGTATTCCTTCAATCCCCGGTTGGCAAACTCATACACCTTATCCGCCAAACCGTTCAAAAAGTCCCGGTCGTGAGAAACGACGATGACCGTCCCCTCAAACTTCCGGAGCGCCTCTTTCAAAATATCCTTCGTCCGCATATCCAGATGATTCGTCGGCTCGTCCAGAATCAGCAGGTTGTAAGGCTCAAGCAACAACCGCACCATAGCAAGGCGCGTGCGTTCGCCCCCGGACAACACCTTCACTTTCTTGTCCACCTCCTCGCCCGAAAACAAAAACGCCCCGAGAATATCCCGGATTTTCTTTCGGATTTCACCTTCCGCCACCCGATCCACCGTATCCAGCACCGTCAGTTCCGAATCCAACAGATCCGCCTGGTTTTGGGCAAAATAACCGATATTCACATTGTGTCCGATTTTCAACTCCCCCTCGTAAGGTATCTCGTTCATAATCATCTTCACCAACGTGGACTTGCCCTCCCCGTTCTTACCCACAAAAGCCACCTTTTCGCCCCGCTTGATATCCAAATCGATATTCTCCAGCACCAAATGGGAACCGTAAGCCTTGGTCAATGCCCTGCCGGCTACCACCATCTCTCCCGAACGGACAGCCGGCTGAAAACGCACCGCAATGCGGGCTGCATCCTCTTCCTCCACCTCGATGCGCTCAATCTTCTCCAATTGCTTGATTCGGGACTGCACCTGCACCGACTTGGTCGCCTTGTAACGAAAACGCTCAATGAACTCCTCCGTATCCTTGATTTGCTTCTGCTGATTCTGCCAGGCGCGCATCTGCTGCTCTACCCGTTCCTTGCGCAATTCCTCAAAACGGGAATACGGCACCTTGTAATCATATATCTTGCCCAAAGAAATTTCAATCGTCCGGGTCGTCACATTGTCCAGGAAAGCCCGGTCGTGCGAAACCAGCACGACGGCACCCGGATAACTTTGCAAGAAAGATTCCAGCCAGGTAATGGACTCAATGTCCAGGTGATTCGTCGGTTCATCCAGCAAAAAAATGTCCGGACGAGCCAACAATATCTTCGCCAACTCTATCCGCATTCGCCATCCCCCGCTGAACTCCTCGCAATTCCGCTCCAAGTCTTCCGGCTTGAACCCCAACCCTTTCAGGATAACTTCGACCTCTTTGTCCACATTGCCCTCCCCCCGGATACTCAAAAGCTCGGTCTTGTCGTGAATCTTGTCCAACAATTTCAGGTAGGCATCCGACGCGTAATCCTCCCGTTCCGCCAATTCCATATTCAATCGCTCCACCTCGTCCCGCAATGCAAACAAGTCCGCGAAAGCCTTTTTCGCCTCTTCCCGCACCGTATTGCCGTCCGTGTACACCTTGGTCTGCGGCAAATAGCCGATTTTCACATCCGACGCCATCGAAATTGTCCCCTCGGAAGGAGCCTGCACACCTGCCAGCATCTTCAACGTGGTCGACTTGCCAGCCCCATTCCGTCCCGTCAGACCAATCCGATCCTTCTTGTTAATCAAAAACGAAACAGCATCCAGCAAGTAAAATCCGCCAAATATCACACTGACATTATTTACCGAAATCATATCATCCGAAAATTAACATTACGAAAGGTCAAAGATATGAATAAGCGAGGGCAAAAGCAAACTTGCTTGCATTTTGCCCTTTCCTCCATTTCCCTTTGCCTTTCCCCCGATTAACGTTATCTTTGCAGGAATTAAAACAAACCG
>CAYNXE010000062.1:0-11841 GCA_964400995.1 uncultured Odoribacter sp. | reverse complement strand
TAATCCGACCTTGCCTCCAAACGGTTTTCCAGCGTGTCGGGCAACTGCCCGAAAAAATCAATGCCCGTGAGATGCTCCACGGAATCCACGGAAACAACGTGGTCCGTAAACGGCTTGTCGCTCTTCTCATTCGGCAGGACAAAAGCAACCATCTGCTCCCTGCCGGGCGAATAAATCACTTTATAATAGTAACCGGGCACCGTCACTCCGCTCGTCCCGATTTTCCCTTTTTCATCCTTAAACACCGGACCCGTAACGACATATATCTCTTCCGCCTTTCCCCACTTCCTCACCTGCTCCTCCAAAGATTTCCAGATGCCCCGGTTGAAACCCGGAACCTGGGGCGACATATTCGACATATAAAACGTCTCGCTCATCGCCTCGACAGACCGAGTCATATCGCCGGCAGGACAAAGATGTCCACGGTCATATCCGCTTTTCACATAATCGGAAGGCTTGGCGGAACCGGAAGACACCAGCTTGTCTTCCCGGAAGTTGTTGGTACGCTTCACCTTATCCTCGTCTTGCCCGATACGCGGACGATAATACACCCAATCCGCCTGCTTGTGCGCCGCATTGTAACTCAACGTGAAAAAACGATGACATACGATTTCGCCGGTCTTCGACGGCAGATAATCCTCCGGCTCGTCCCCGGAAATCGTAACAAGGGAAGCCGCCCATCCCTGTCCGGACGGGAAAACACAATCCAGGGCAAACCACCCGGAAACGACAACCACAAACAAAACACTCCACTTCATATCACCACCAGCATCATTCTTTCACCGCCTGCCTGACCGTTTCGTCTTCCAAATAATATATCGGATAGAAGCCCTCATCGTCCAACACGTGGCGACCGATAAACGCCTTTATCGTATTGTCTATGACCGCCCGGGAAGTCCGGATGCCTTTCGCATCCCGTTTTACTCCGCGTTTCGCCGCATAATCGGCCATTTCGTTGACCAAGTCGAACTTTTCCAGGTATTTCAACAACTGCTTGTGATCCTTTATATTCTTCATCTCTGAACGATGCCTGTCCATAAAATCAAACGTGTACTCATACAAAATCTGCGACAAGCGGTTCACCTTCACCAGATATTCCGAATAACCGGAAGTATCCGCAGGCACAAAGACATCGGGCATCACCCCGCCGCCACCGTAAACCGTGCGTCCGCCAACGGTTTTGAACTTCAGATTCTCGTCAAAGCGGATACTGTCCTTCTGCCCGAACTCGCCGTGACGCAACCGGACCATAATATCTTCGTAATACTTCTCCTTGCCCTGGTCATAAGGCTTCTGTATGGAACGACCGGAAGGGATATAATAACGGGCGACAGTCAGACGCAACGCCGACCCGTCCGGCAAAAGACGCTGTTCCTGCACCAATCCCTTCCCGAAAGAACGCCGTCCGACAATCGTCCCCCGGTCATTGTCCTGTATCGCACCGGCAAAAATCTCACTGGCGGAAGCGCTGAACTCGTCAATCAGCACCGTCAACGCCAAATCCTGATACTTCCCCCTTCCGTTAGAACTATAATCCATTCGCGGTGAAGCCTTGCCCTGAGTGTAGAGAATCAGCTTGCCCTCCGGCAAAAATTCATTAATCATCCGGATAGCAACAGGCAGGATACCGCCTTCATTCTGGCGCAAATCCACAATCACTTTCCGCATCCCCTGTGCCGACAGTTTCTCCAGCGCCTGCATAAACTCCTCATACGTATTCATTCCGAAAGTCCGCACCTTGACCAAACCGGTCGTGTCATCCAGCATATAGGCGACTTCCACGCTCTTGATAGGAATGCTGCCCCTCGTCACCTTCTTGACAAACGGCTTGCTTTCCCCGTGCCTGACAATCGTCAGCTCCACATTCGTGCCAATCTCCCCGCGCATCATCTTCATAATGGCATCGGTATTCAGATTCTTGCCGGCGACAATCGAATCGCCAACCCTCACTATCCGGTCGCCGTCCTGCAACCGGGCTTTCTCGGCAGGTCCTCCGGGAACCACCTTGACCACCGTCACCGTATCCAGGTATTTGTAAAATTGCACGCCGATGCCGCCAAAATTACCGACCATATCTTCATTCACCCGCTGCATATCTTTCGCCGGGATATACACGGTATGTGGGTCCAAATCCTTTAAAATCTGCGGGATGGCATCCTCCTCAATCTTTTTCGCATCCACCGTGTCCACATACGAATAATTAATCATATTCAGAATCATATCCAATTTGCTTCCCTGCATTGGCGCAAACGTATGCTGATTCCCCGGCAGCACGGCCTGGCGACTGCTCAATAACGAATTAATCACCATACCCAGCACAATCGCCAGGGCAAGCACGAACGGCAAAAGAATCGTTCTCCATTTACTACTGCTCATATCTTCACATTTCAATTCAACAACATCATTCCCCGATTTCAACCAAATCGACCTGGATGCCCGCCTTCTTCAACAATTCAAGCCCATCGCTGCAGCGGTACAATTCGGAATAAACCACCCGGACAATCCCCGCCTGAATAATCAGCTTGGCGCATTCGATGCAAGGAGAGGCGGTCACGTACAAAGTTCCTCCCTCACTGCTGTTGCCGGACTTTGCCACCTTCGTAATCGCATTGGCCTCCGCGTGCAATACGTAAGGCTTGGTATGTCCGGTTTCATCTTCGCACAGATTTTCAAAACCGGAAGGCGTCCCGTTGTAACCGTCCGAAATAATCGACTTGTCCTTAACAATCAACGCACCCACCTGCCGGCGTTTGCAATATGAATTTTCAGACCAGATGCGCGCCATTCTCAGATACCGTTCATCCAACAACCTCTGTTTCGCAGTTTCCTCCATAAATAACGTTTCACTCAAACAACATTTATTTCTTGCGGCCGCCGATGAAATCAATCATCTCATAAAAATGCACCTTCCGCTCTTCCGGCACCTCAATCTTTTTCAGAGCGACACGGCTTTTCTCCAGATAATCGTTTATTTTATCCAAAACAGCCTCCCGGACTCCCACCCGGTTATAAATCTCCGTCACCTGCCTGATCTTCTCCTCCGGATCAAACTCCTTCTTCGCCAACCACCCGTTCAAAAGCGCCCTGTCCTCCTCTCCGGCAAGCTCCAACGCCTTAATCAACAGATAAGTCTTCTTGTTACAAAGAATATCCCCCCCGATTTTCTTGCCAAACTCCGCCACATCCCCGTAAACATCCAGGTAATCATCCTGCAACTGAAACACCAGTCCCAGATAGCCCCCGAAATCATACAACGCCTTGTACTCGTGCTCCGGAGCCCCGGCAATCAATGCCCCGTGCCGCATACTTCCCGCTATCAGCACCGAGGTTTTCAAATAAATCATCTGAATATACTCCTCCACGGAAACATCGTCCCGGGTTTCAAACTCCATATCATACTGCTGTCCCTTGCACACATCCATCGCCACCTGATTGAAACCGTCTATCACAAGACGCAGATAAGCGTCATCCACCGTCTCGACGTACTTATAAGCGGTAATGGCAGCCGCATCGCCACTGAGAATCGCCACATTGCTGTTCCATTTCTTGTGCACGGTCTGGCGTCCCCGGCGCAACTCCGCATCATCCATCACATCGTCGTGCAACAACGTATAATTATGGAAAATCTCTATGCCGATTGCCGACTTCAACGCCTTCTCAATATCATCCCGATACAAATTATAAGACATCAGCGTCAACACCGGCCGCAAACGCTTGCCACCGTCCTCCATAATGTACTTGATGGGTTCAAAAAGAGAATACGGTTCTTCCACATACTCCTGTTTGTCTAACTCGGCTTTGATGAACTCCCTAAGCTGTTCGATTGTGTACATAGCTCTATGTTAAATTTGTGAGGGACTAAATTAGCAAAAGAAGCGGTAATTTCTCCCTTTCATCTGCAATTTTCCAATATTTGCCGGGCTACCGTTCCGTTGACATCCCGGTCTTCCCCGAAGCCCACCTTGCGCTCCGTGAAACGCCGCTCAATCTCCCGGATCGTCTCCTCTCCGATTTGAGCGTCTCCCAAACGGGTCGGCAAGCCCAATGTCTTAAAGAAAGCCTCCGTCCGGGCAATGGCCTCTTCCACACGCTCTTCCTCTCCGCCTGCAACGATTCCCCACACCCGTTCTCCGTATTGCAACAGCTTGGCGCGTTTCTTCTCCTTGAGCGTCCGGAGCAACCCAGGCAACACGATAGCCAGCGTGGCACCGTGCGTCAAACCGTGCAAAGCGGTCAGCTCGTGGCCAATCATATGGGTCGCCCAGTCCTGCCTTACCCCCAAGGCAATGAATCCGTTAAGCCCCATCGTGGCGCAAAGCATAAAATCCGCCATATTGGCATAATTATCCTGCTTCTCCAAAATCTTAGGCGCAATCTCGACCAGAGAAAGTAAAATACCCTCCGCCCAGCGGTCCATCAGGCGCGACTGCCCCGGCGTAGTCATATATTGTTCCATAACGTGCACAAACGTGTCGGCGATACCACAAGCCACCTGATACTCGGGCAAAGAAAAAGTTACCTCCGGATCCAATATGGAAAATACCGGATAATTGGAATGAAACGCATATTTTTCAGCGGTCTCCGTACACGAAATCACCGCTCCGTTATTCATTTCCGAACCCGTAGCCGGCAAAGTCAGCACCGTTCCGAGCGGTACCGTATTCCGGCAATTCCCCTGCAACACCAAATCCCAGGCATCGCCCTCGTACAGCAATCCCGCAGCAATCAACTTCGTGCCGTCAATCACAGAACCGCCACCCACGGCCACCAGAAAATCCACCTTCTCCTCTTTCCCCAGCTGTATCGCCTTGCGAAGCGTCTCAATCTTCGGGTTCGCCTCAATGCCCCAAAATTCCACTACATCGAAACCCTTCAAGGCGACTTTTACCTGCTCGTAAACCCCGTTCTTCTTCACGCTTCCGCCGCCAAAAGTAACCATAACCCGTTTCCCTGACGGTACCTCCTGTGCCAGTCGGGCAATCATCCCTTTCCCAAAAATCAATTTCGTCGGATTCTGAAAGATAAAATTTTCCATATCAACCTGTTTTTAATTATTATCGTATATTCTATGTTTTTCATCCCGACAAGCGGTTATCTCGACAAAGATAACGAATACTCGGCAATTAAAAAATGTTTTCTATTTTCGCAAAACACTAGAAAACCCAAAACCTATGAACACCATCACACACCACCCCGAAGAACAGGCATTCAAAACCATCGTCGACGGACTGACCGCCTATGCGACCTACTCCATTCATCATGGCGGACTGGACATCCGACACACGGTTGTACCTCCTGAAATCGGCGGTCGCGGCATTGCCGCCCAGCTCGTAAAAGCGGCCTACGACTACGCCGCCGCCCGGCACCTGAAAGCAATCGCCACTTGCTCTTACGCCGTAGCGTGGCTGCAACGCCACCCGGAATACCAAGGCATACCGGACACAAACAACGACAAACCGCAACTATAACGGGAGAATCATCTCATATTGACTGCCGGAAGGCTTCAAGCCGAGAGCAGAAAGAAAAGCCGACATAGACGCATCGGAACGGTCAACGTTCACCACTTTAAATGTTTCACCGGGAACAAGCGACACAAGATGCGACAACAAGGCACGCCCCGCACCGCGACGACGATGCGCCGGATTCACCGCTATCTGCGCCACATCGCCCGTCGAAGCCTCCAAAGCCCCGTAAGCTATCGACTCGGCATTCTCGCAAAGAACGTAAAAAGCCAGGTCTCCGGCTCCACGTCGCATAGAATCGAACGAATTCTGCCAAGACGGACAACGGTCGAACCATACGCCAAAAGCCTTGGCATCGTCCGGAGAATCCTGCTTGACCAATTGCCAGGCATCAGCAGATTCCAACGCTACATCACACTTATTGCAATTATAATAATCAAATTCCCGCACCTCCTTGAAACCTGCTTTGCGATACACACTCACCGCCGGAGCATTATGTTGCAAAACCTCAAGAAGATACTGCTCAACTCCCGCTTTACGCAAATAAGGCAAACTGTAATCGAAAATCTTTCCCGCCAAGCCCTTGCCCCGCCACTCAGGAACCGTACCTGTACCGGTATCATAAGCGGTAAGACGCCCGTCATAATGATGTCCGATACCATTAAAAGTAAAAGCCACAAGCCGGTTATCGGCATCGAAAGCCCCAAAAGACAACTCCCGGCAAAATCCACGACGCAAAAGCATCCGTTTCAAATCGACAGCCGAAAGCGTAAGTTCATAAGAAGCAAAAGCGGCACTGAACGCCTCATAAAGTTCTTCATCATCCAAAAATGCAAGAGAATCGATGCGTATGTCTGTTTGCATAACCAAATAAATAAAAACAAATGTAGATGCCTTTTATTAATACTGAAACACAATAGTCATTCCAAGTCATTTACATTTATATTATAAATAGTATTTATCATCGTCTGGATCTCCTTCGTCGTACAATGAGTAGATTTATTGCGCATCAAATAAAGGCTATGACGAAAAGAAGCACAATGCTCAAAATAAAACTCACTAAAAAAAGTTGACATCAACGTTGAATATATCCTGAACCGTTGAGTACAATTTTCTTTCTTTTGACGAGCATCTCTTTTTTCCCTCTCAATCTCTTTGGGCGTTGGAGAACCAATAATAGCAAAAGAAGCCTTGGCATTCTGACGAAAAATAGCAACCAATATGGCTATACAAGTATATATGACAGGACGAGCTTCGTATAAATTAGTAAGCATGGTAAATCTGTCGCTACTATTCTGATGAATTTTCAAATAAAATTTTATTGCATAAAGATCATACCTGTAACGTTCAACTTCTGCAATATACCTCATACGAGTTTTGGGCGACTTAAAGCTATATATATACGTCTCAAGCAAATCGCCAGAATCATTCGATTGTTTGGATACTTGTTTGAAATCGTAATAGGATATGCCATGAGAGAATGTACCCATAAGAAGCTATGCGGATATTTTTTAACTCTTCCGTAGTTATTTTTTTGAGTACAATTTTAGTCGAAGAAACGGTTGACGTTTCTTTGCATTTTGATTTTACAACCTTGCCTTTTTTTAGTAATCCCATACCGCATATCTGTTATTCAACACAAATATAGAAATATTTTCCCATATCGACAAGCACAATGCACCCTCCTCAAAATAAAAACGGAACGCCGGTCAATGCCGTCATTCCGTTTTCGTAGCCGAGCCGGGAATCGAACCCGAATCTAAAGTTTAGGAAACTTCCGTTCTATCCATTGAACTACTCAGCCGATTTCCGGCACAAAAATAAAAAATAAATTCAGAGAAATCAATTTACCGCCCAAAATCTGAAATTTATAATTTAATCCTACCTTTGCATAAAATCATAAGGACAAGGGAATATGAAAGTAGTCATACAACGGTGCCTGGAAGCAAGCGTGACCATAGACGGCCAGGTACACGCCTCGATAGGCAAAGGCTTGATGATTCTGGTCGGAATACAGGAAGACGACACCGATGAAGACATTGAATGGTTGACGGGGAAAATCTGCAACCTGCGGATTTTCAACGACGAAAACGGCGTGATGAACCGTTCCGTCCAGGAAATCGGAGGCGAAATCCTCATCGTCAGCCAATTCACGTTAATGGCACGCACCAAAAAAGGCAACCGCCCTTCTTATATCGATGCCGCCAAACCGGAAATTTCGATACCCCTGTACGAAAAATTCGTGAAATCCATGGGCGAAGAAATGAAAAAAGAAATGAAGACGGGCGTATTCGGAGCCGACATGCAAATCGGACTAATCAACGACGGTCCCGTGACCATCCTCATCGATTCCAAAAACCGGATATAAACCCAAATCGCCATGGAACTGAACGAACTGCAACAACAAGTCGATACCTGGATTAAACAATACGGCGTGCGCTACTTCAACGAACTCACCAATACCGCCATACTCATGGAAGAGGTGGGGGAACTTGCCCGCGTCATGGCACGCAAATACGGAGAACAATCCTTCAAGGAAGGAGAAAAAGACAACCTCGCCGACGAAATGGCGGACATCCTCTGGGTACTGGTCTGCCTTGCCAACCAAACAGGCGTGGACCTCACCGAAGCGATAAAAGCCAATTTTGCTAAAAAAACAACAAGAGATGCTAAAAGGCACAAAAACAATGCTAAAATTCAATAGCTTTGAATATTTTGCTAAATTTGCCTATTCATTCAACTGGGGAATTCACCGGCTTTATAAACAAATTCATTTATGTGGACCAAGATTGCAGGGATTATACTTCGTTACCGTGTCGCTTTTATCATAGGAGTGCTGCTCGGAACGCTTTTTATGGGATTTGAAGCCAGACACATTCAAATGTCCTATGAAAGTGCCGACCTGCTGCCCAAAACGGATAGCGCATACCTGGACTACAGCCGCTTCCGCGAAACCTTTGGACAAGAAGGAAACATCATGGTCTTCGGCATACAGGATTCCAGTTTCTACGAACTGGACAAGACCAACGACTGGATTGCCATGGGCGACAGCATCAAGACCTTGAAAGGCGTAACCGCCCTGATGTCCATCACCCATACGTTCAACCTCCACAAAAACACCGAACTAAAGAAATTTGAAATCCAACCCATTTTCCCTGCCCGCATCGCTTCGCAGCAGGAACTGGACAGCCTCGCCCTCATTGCCGAAAACCTTCCCTTTTACGACGGTCTGTTGCTCAACAAGGACAAGCATACCTACAATATGATGATTACCGTCTCGGCGGAAGTCATGAACTCGCCGGCACGGGTCAAACTAGTGCAAGAGGTGTTGGAAATCACCCGGCATTTCACAAACAAGCACCAGATAAAAATGCACTACTCCGGTATGCCGTACATTCGGGTAATCAATGCCGAAAATATAAAAAGGGAGATGTATATGTTCATCGCCTTGTCCCTGCTGATAACCGCTGTCATCCTCTACCTGTTTTTCCGTTCCTTCCGCATTGTCGGATTCTGCGTGGGCATCATCGGACTCAGTGTCGTATGGGCGATAGGCTTTATGGCCATCCTGGGTACCAAAATCACCCTGCTGACCGCCATGCTTCCCCCCTTGTTGATTGTCATCGGGATTCCCAACTGCGTCTATATGGTCAACAAGTACCATGCCGAATACGTGAAGCACGGCAACAAAATCAAAGCCCTGCAACGCATGGTGCAAAAGGTCGGAAACGCCTCTCTGCTGTCCAACCTGACCACCGCCGCAGGGTTCGCCACGTTCATCATCACCTCCAGCCGCATCTTGGTGGAATTCGGACTAATCGCTTTCCTCAGCATCACTTGCGTGTTCCTGATTTGCCTGATCCTGATACCTGCCGTATTCAGCTACCTGCCCGTGCCCGATGCCAAGCAAACCAAACACCTGTACAATCCGTTCATCAACAACATCATCCGCAAACTGGTTTTCCTGGTCGTCAACCGTCGGCACACGGTCTATTACATTACAGGCGTCCTGCTCATTGCAGGTATCTGCGGCATTGCCCTGATGAAAACCACCGGATTCATGGTCGATGACCTGAAAGAAACCGACCCGATTCGCCAGGACCTTGCCTTTTTTGAATCAAACTTCGACGGCCTGATGCCTCTCGAAATCACCATTGATTTCCTGAAACCCAACCAAGTATTCAAACTGAACAACCTGGAAAAGCTGGACCGCCTCAGCACGGAACTGTCCAAAGACGAAGATCTTTCCAAAGCCCTGTCGGTCACGGAAGCCGCCAAATTCGCCAACCAAGCCTATTACAACGGGAAAGCCGCCTATTATAAACTGCCCACCAACATGACCAAGAATTTCATCATGAAATACGTCATGGAATCCACCGGAGGCATGAACGAAATGTCCAAATCCTTTGTCGATTCCACCATGCAGGAAGTAAGGCTCAGCTTCCGGGTCAAAGACATCGGCACCAAAAAAATGGAGGAGAAAGAACACCTGTTGTATCAAAAATTGGAAGAGATTTTCCCATCAGACAAATACAAGACTACCGTCACGGGGTCGAGCGTCATCTTCTTCAAAGGCAATCAATACCTGATATCCAACCTGTTTACCTCCCTGGCATTGGCAATCGTGCTCATCGCCAGTTTCATGGCATGGATGTTCAAAAGCAAACGAATGGTACTAATTGCTTTAGTGCCCAATGTGATTCCGCAGATTATCACGGCGGCAATCATGGGTTACGCCGGTATTCCGATAAAGGCATCCACGATACTCGTGTTCAGCGTCGCCTTCGGAATCTCCGTGGACAACACCATTCATTACCTGGCAAAATACAGACAAGAATTACAGGCGACCAACTGGGACATCCACAAATCGGTCGTGCTGGCACTGAAAGAAACCGGACAAAGCATGATTTACACGTCTGTCATCCTGCTCTTCGGCTTCGGCATCTTCTGCCTTTCCAGTTTCGGCGGAACATTTGCCCTAGGATTACTCACCTCCATCACCTTGTTCGGCGCCATGCTGGCGAATTTAATCCTGCTCCCGTCACTGTTGCTGACCATGGAACACAGCATTACCAACAAGACGTTCCGGACGGAACCGCTTCTCCAGATTTACGATGAAGAAGAAGACATCGATGAAGACAAATTGAGAATAGAAAAACTGACGACGGAAGAAGAAACCGACTGCGAAAGCGACAGCTAATCCATCAGGACACGCTCGCGCTCTCTTTTACCATTTGCAACGCCTTGATTTCCTTAACTACGTCGTCCAGCAACTGCGAAGACCCTATCCGGAAATACTCAGGCGTAAGCCAATCCTTCCCCAACACGTGATTGACAATGGTCATATAACGAATAGCGCTTTGCGCCTTGGTGATACCTCCGGCAATCTTCAAGCCCACCCGTTTTCCCGTCTGCGCATAATACTGCTTCACCGCCTCGCACATCACATAAACGGACTCCGGAGTGGCGTTCACCGGCACTTTGCCCGTCGAAGTCTTGATAAAATCGGCACCCGCGTACATCGCAACCAAAGAAGCGTAAAAAATAGTCTCCACATCCTTTAGCTCACCCGTTTCCAGAATGACCTTCAGGCGGACATCCTCGCACACCCTGCGAATCTCCTGCAATTCGCGGAAAACCTTTTCATAATTCTTCTCCAGAATATCCCCCACCGAAAGCACCACATCCACCTCCTGGGCTCCCGCAGCAATGGCCATCTGACATTCCATCAGCTTGATCTCGGGAAATGTCTGGGCATTCGGGAAGCTGCCGGCAACCACGGCGGTCTGAATGCCGGAAGAGGACAACAGCCCGCGCACCAGTCCGGCATAATTCGGAAAAACACAAGTTGCGGCAACGCCCTTCAAATCGTATTTCTTTAATTTCTTCAACAACTCCATCACGAAATTTTGGACAGACTCCTCGGTCTCCGTCACCCTCAACGTCGTATAATCCATGCACGATACGCAAAACTCGAGATTCTCGATGCAATAAGCCTGCTTGATCTCCTTTTCCACCACCCCGTCCAAGTCAAACTGTATTCGCTCGTCCAAATTGACGCAACTATACGTTGTAAGAATTTCTGATATACTACTCATACTCGACCATTTATTATCTATGAAATTACGACAACCGCTACAAGCCCCACCGCTTCCTCTCGCTTCCGGATAACTTCGCCACCACCTGCCGGTAGGACCCTTCTATCCACGTTTGAAGCATGCTGTCACTGACAGAACCATCTATTAGTACGGTATTCCAATATTTTTTGTTCATGTGATACCCCGGCAACACCGCCGGAAACCTCTCCCTCAATTCCTCCGCCTCATCAGGGTTGCATTTGAGATTCATCTTCAACTCGGTATCATCCATGGGAACCATG
>CAYNXE010000061.1:592-11922 GCA_964400995.1 uncultured Odoribacter sp. | reverse complement strand
TCCTCGGGAATCGAGAATCTCACGTGCCGTAATGTCTGCAATATGTGTCATGGCTCTGTGGTTTAATTTGTTGTTTTTTTGTTAGCTGACACAAGTTACGACAAAAGGGCGAAATATCCGGAATGAAAAATTTATAAAGTTCGTTAAGTTATAAGATATGGAGCGTCTTTCATTCCATAGCTATGGGACGAAAGCCACTCCATAAAAACAGTTGGTATTTGCAAGGCAGCCGATTGATGAATCTCTTTTGAAAAGGCTGTCATTTTATCTGCCCCTCCTGCGATGCCAGACTAAGATGCCACAAGCAATCAGGCACAACGGGAGCAGTCCTAGCACTCCGGCTTTCACCCATTTCATCGCAGACAATTCCAAAGACACCGATGTATCCAATGCTTCAGGCCTCCAGGTATCAATCGGGAACTCTCCGTTTGTCAACCAACGAAAAGTTTCCGTAATCAAGGAATAATTGGAAGCCTTTATCCCTTTTCGGGTCATCATTAACTCGGCATTACTGATACAATCAGCATCCCCCAGCACCATAATCCGCTGTTCTTTCTCTCCGACGGTTCGGCTCAGTGCCAAAGCTATCGGGTGGGCTTGTTCTTTCTCTCCGATTCGAGGATTCAACACCACTTGGCCGTTAATCCAATCGGTCGTTTCCAATTCATTCCAGTTTCCCGTATTACTAGTCGTTAAAATCGGTTGTACCAGGAAATCGGTATCCTTTCGGTAATTTAAGGCAACCGCTCCTGGCATGACTATCTTGAACTTCTTTTTCAACAGCTTTGCGTATTCATGCGACATCTCCGCAGCCTCCTTTGTAATTATCCCCTGCACCAGATCAGCTTGATAATCCTTTGTCGGCTGCACCAAAGTTCCCGCTTCAAATCGCACGCCTATCTTTTCTGCCAAGGGATTCATCACCTCTTGTCGTCCCGGTTCCCCGGCAATAATCAGGTTGCCTCCCCGCTGAATATACTTGTCAATCTTTTCCAGTTCTTCGCCGGTTAACGGTTCCCTGAGGTCTGCTATCACAAGAATATTGATATGCTCAGGAATTTCTTCATTTGCAGAAAGCCGATACGATTCCACATCAAACCCGTTATTTACCAAAGCATAGCGAAAATAAATGTCCTTGGCAAAAGAATAATAATCCCGATCTCCCACGTTGTCCATGTCCCTTTCTCCATGCCCTGTCAAGCAAGCCACCTTGGGCACATCCATGATTAAACGTTTCATCGCGGCGGAAATTTCAGCCTCTGTCGGAAGTCGTAATTGGTCATCATAAAATCGCAGGAATGTACTCTTTCCGTTTGACAACTTCAATTGACGCACAAAACGGTATCCTTCCGGTGCCAAGTCAATCTGTTGTTGAATCTCTTCCGGCGATAAAAACATATCGATGTCCAATTTCTGTATATCCGCATATTTCAAGGCCACTTCCCGGTCGTCTAGCCCCGCATAGCGTCCCTGCACGATCGGATTGCTATTCAGGTAATAATAGACATATTCCATTTTTATATCCGGTTTGAAGCGAAAATATTGCCTGAAATTTCTCATATCGCCCTTTACCTTATCCGGCATCCCGTAAGTGCTGTTGATGCCCAAAAGATTGACATAAGTCGTTATCGTCAAATCGCCTTTCATTTTTTCCATGATCTTCTGACTCTCTTTTGTCAAAGTCTGGGTATCACCGACTGTCATGTCGTAATACCTCAGCACCGCCGGACGTGAAGTCAGGTATCCCAAGCCAACTATGACAAGAATTACTCCGCAATATCGTCCGATGGTGATCGGCAGGCTTCGTTTGGCACGATGCGCCTCCAGTTTCATGATGGAAAGGGTCAGGAAAAATAAGATGACGATAACAAAATACAATACATCTTCACTGCATACCAGTCCGTTGATAAGTACCGTAGCCCGTCCTTTTATAGACAGCCAATAGGTGATTTCCCGCACGAATGCCATACTTTGTCCAACTTCACCGATGAAATTCAGCACAATCAGCACCGCCAATGTTCCCATCGCCGCCACCACCTGATACGAAGTCAGGCTTGACATATACAAACCGATGGCAGCATAAGCGCAAATCAACAGATACAATCCCAGCATCCCCGACAAGGCTAGACCGAGGTCAAAGGAAGGAACCACGCAAGCCGCAAAAGCAGTCAGCAATCCCAAAATCCCGATCAACGCCAATCCATACACCATTGTGGAAAGATATTTCCCCAAAATAATCTGGCTTGCCGTCACCGGAGAGGAATACAACAATTTTACCGACCCGTTTCCAAATTCCCGGCTCATCAGTCCCATCGTCAACAGGGGAATATAAAGATACAGATTTTGCTGGATAATCGTGAACATGCCGCTTAGTCCGGTATATAAAGCATGGGTAATGCTGTACTCTATCGGTTCACCTAAAAATTGCTGACGCAGGAATGATTGAAACCACTCGACAAAACTACTTCCTGCTTGAAAAGCAAATATCACCAATATAAACCAAGCGATGGGCGAATAAAACAAAGCCCTCAACTCGTTTACCGCTATTTTTATTATCTTTCTCATATCATTTATCCCCGTCTTCTTTTAAACCAAATACCTAGGTAACCCGCCGCAAACAGGAACGGGAAAAACCATAAAAACGCAATCCTAATCCGAGGCATGGAACTTTTTGACAAGTTCAACAAGCTGTCCCGAGGTGCAATGTTTCTCAAGATAATTGGAAACTCATCGTAGCTCAGCCAACGGAACATTCCTGTGATCAACGAGAAGTTTGCCCCTTTGATACCTGCTCTCGACATCAACAGTTCTGAATTGCTGATGCAATCGGCGTCGCTTAAGATGACGATTCGCTGCTCCCGATCTCCTGTTTGACGGGTTAACGCCAACATGGTCGGGAACGATTTTTCCACTTCTCCCTTCTTGGGGTTCAACGATGCTCTCTCATCCATGAAATCGGTTGTTTCCACCTCGTTCCAGCAGCCTTTTTCATTGGTTTTCAACACCGGTATCACCTTGAATAGTCCGTTCGTGTCGTAACTCAACCCTGCCGCTCCCGGCATCGTAATCCGATAATTCTGTCGTAACAGACCGGTGTAGGCAGGCATTGTTTGTACTCCTTCCGAAGTGAATTGGCATGCCAATAAATGATCCGCATAAACACCGTCCGAAGGTTGTACCAACGTCCCGGACAGGAAACGGACTCCCAACGGAAGCGTTATCCGGTTCATCATTTCCTCTTTACCGGGTTCTCCGGCAATCACCACATTTCCACCCCGCTGAATGTAGCGCTCCACTTTTTGCCATTCGTCATCTGTCAAGCCGCGTTGCATATCGGCAATCACCAGCACATTCACCTCTTCCGGAATCTCATTTTCTTCGGCAAGGGATAAATGCCGGACGTCAAAACCTTTGTTTATCAAAGAATGCCGAAACGTTGGACTTTTGGCAAATGTGTAATAATCTCTATCACCTGCTTTCAAGATATCCCGTTCTCCGTGTCCGGTTAGAAAGAACACTTTCGGAACCTCTGTTACCAGGCATTTCATGGCCGTGGATATTTCTGTTTCGGAGGGAGCTTGGGTCCCGTCGTCAAAAATACGCAAAAAGGACTTTTCTCCGCTTCCCCGCTGCAACTGGCGTACAAAGCGGTAGCCTTCTCCGGATAAATCAATCTGCTTGGAAATTTCATCGGGAGTCAGAAACATTTCAATGTTCAGGTCGTTCAATTGTGCTACCTTCCATGCTTTCTGTTTCGTTTCCAAATCGGGATACAACTCGTTCAATACCTCATTGCCCGCTTCCGCATAATAATAAACGTAACGTATCTTCATATCCGGCTTAAAACGGATATATTTCTTGAACTGGGATTTGTCGTGATTCACATTGTCGGGCAATCCCAATGCCGCGTGTTTATCCAGAAGATTCACATAAGTCGTCAATGTCAGCTCTCCTTTCATCTTCGCCATAATCTGCTGGCTTTCCTCGTTCAAACTATTGTGTTTGTCAAAAGAAGCGTCATAATATACCTGTAATCCCGGACGGGAAGTGACATATCCTGTCAGCAGGGCAACCACTACCACGGCACCATACCTCGCGACGGTCATTCCCTTTGTCCTTTTCTTCTTTCCTGCTTGGATTTTCATTACGGCAAGCGTTAAAAACAACGCGATCACGATTAGAAAATACAATACGTCCTCGCTATTGACCAATCCGTCAATCAGTTCGTTTGAACGTCCGCTAATCGACAACCAGTAAGTGATATCCTCAATAAAAGGAATTCCTTGTCCTATTTTCCCGACGTAGTTCAGCAACATCAATACGGCAAGAGTCGCCACGGCAGCCACCACCTGGTAATGGGTCAGGCAGGACATAAACAACCCGATAGCCGCATAAGTACAAATGACCAGATATATGCCCAATATTCCGGCAAACATCAACGAGACGTCGAAATTCGGCACGTGGAACATCGTGAAGATGACGAACACGAGCAGAATACAGACCAGTACCAACGCATAGAACATCATGGACAAAAATTTGCCCAAAATAATTTGTCCGCTGGAAACCGGAGAAGAATAGAGCAGTTTTATCGAGCCGCTGCTCAGTTCCCGGCTCATCAATCCCATCGTCAGCAAAGGGATGTACAAATATAGGTGTCCCAGCATGTGCGGGAAAATTCCCCAGCCTCCTGTCAGTGCTTCCTTGGCGATGCTATACCACAACGGTCTTGAGAATTGTTGCATCAACATGATATCGACCACCTTCAGGTAATGCATGGCTGCCTGAACGGCAAAAATAATCAATATCAGCCAGGCTATCGGAGAATAAAACAATTTTAATTGTTTTCCTCATATCTCATCAATCTTCAGGTTAAGCGTTCCCGGACAGACGTGCGAAAATTTCGTCCAAAGAACTGCGCTCTACGACGATTTCACTCAGTTCCCAACCTCTTGTGACGCTCGTTTCCACCACCCGGCACGTGATGTCCTCTCCCGGTTCGAAGCATACCCTGAAACTATGGGGCGTCAGGGAGGATACTGTCGTAACGCCTTGAAGCTGCTGCAACTCTTCCAGCGCAGGCGGATTCTTCAGGGTAACCATCAAAGAGTTCGGCTGGATGTAATTATTGAATTCGTCCATCGTGCCGGAAAATACCAGGTTCCCCTTTTCAATCATCTTGATGTGGTCGCAAGTAGCCTGTACTTCCGACAAAATATGCGTAGAGAGCAAAACAGAGCGATCGTGAGCGATCTCCTTGATTAACTCGCGAATTTCGAGTATCTGATTTGGATCCAGTCCGTTTGTCGGTTCGTCGAGCACCACGAATTTCGGATTATGCAAAATGGCCTGGGCAATTCCGACCCGTTGCTGATACCCCCCGGACAGATTCTTCAGCAACCGTTTATGGAAGTGGGTGATTTTACATTTATCCATCGCAGATGCCACCGCCGATTTTATTTTCTTCGGTTCCACGGAACGCAATTCCGCACAATACGTCAGGTATTCCTCCACGGTCAAATCCGTGTACAAGGGCGGTTTCTGCGGCAAGAAGCCGATATTCATCTTGGCGGCAATCGGATCGTCCCGGAAATTGATACCGTTGATGTATACTTCTCCTTCCGTCTGGTTCAACACGCCGCACATGATGTTCATGGTCGTGGACTTTCCTGCTCCGTTGGAACCCAGCAAACCCAGAATCCCTTTCTCGTATATTTCGAAATTTATATCCCGAATCGCCCACTGTACACTATAACGATGAGACAAATGCTCTACTTTTACAACTGCTTTTTCCATAATTTCGTGATAAATGGCAAGGGGAAACACGGTAGGTTTTCCCCTTTGCCTATGAATTTGTTATCTCATGGTTGTTCCGATTGCCGTCACTTCTCCGAATCCGTCAAGCACTTGCGAAGCGGCACCAAGCGTACCTGTGCCCATCGCAGTGACCGGAAGCACATATATTTTTCCTTCACCCGTGGAAGAATTGTAAGTCGTGACAAACAATTGTCTCTGATTCAATGAATGGGTAAAAGGATAGCTGCCATAGGAATTCTGTCCATTGCCCATCCATGCCTGCTGATACATTTGGATGTTTGTAATCCGCTCGCCGGCTGCCGTCTGCGGCAGCGTCCAAGCCGTTCCGGTATGGGCCTCATTCCCGGCAAATATAACCGGATAGACTTTGTCTGTTGTGGCATAATACATCACATCCATATTCTCACAAAAAGCATAGCCGACTGCGTTGGCTATGTTTTCACAAGCATCCAGACTGATTTTTCCGGTTCCTCCTACCGTCCAGTCGATGGCAGACAATTTATAAACGGTATCTTTTCCCGTAGTTAAATCATGTAGCAGGTGCATGTGTTCGGCATTGTTTCCCAATCCGGCTGCCAGCGCTTTTTTGCCGGGTAGATTTCCCGGATTAAACGCATATTGCCCCTCTTCCAACGTCTGTGTCAAAATAGATGAGGAGCCATTATTAAATGCCATCCAATCGAGATAAAGGAAATAACCGTTTGTCTCATCATAACATGTAACTGGAGTCGTTTGGCTTGAAGCATTCTTTTCCAACGCCAACTTGCCCGTAAACACCTGCGTCTCACCGGCGGCATAATTCATTGGAGAACTAAATTGATAAGCGCTATTACAAACCTGTCCGTATGCTTTTCCGCCAATAATCGTAATCAAGTAATATCCCATAACCGTACTGATGGTTTCCACGTCGTAAACAGAAGGAGTTTGTAAAAACAGTTCGTCATTCTTCATCGTGCATTTAAAGGTCACCGGGTCTAAACTCAAGACGGATTTATTGGTTCCTGCCACCAACCGGGAAATATTATAAGTCTTACCATTGGAAGCCAAATTTGTTACAAGCGCCTTCACCCGACCGTCTATTTCCGCACCGTTGGCAAGCGAATAAATATTACGGGTATAGTCTACCTCTCCATTATATCCGTAGGTTACTTGGGGAGCTTTTACGAAAGTCAAATCGGAAGTTTCTCCTCCGTTTCCCGTGTGAGCGATCACTAATCCCTCACCAAAGGAATTGCTTACATAAACAGCCCATTGTTTATAATAATCAAGTCCTTCATCGTTGTCCGTTACCTTCAGTCTAAGCAGATAAGCCTGGCTACTCGGTTCGTTTGCCACTTCATAATGCAACTCTGCCTCTTCTCCGATTTCCAGCAAATCCTTGCCTCCCGGCAACAGATTAATCTCCCAGTAATAGGAAAGATTCGCATTTCCCAGATTCCCTTTCTTTATGACGGGCTTCACCACCAACTCTTTTCCATATACGGCAGTCAATATCTCTTCGTCCTCGCCCGCATTCATCGTAATCGTCACCTCCGGTATCTCGAAACCGGCTTCTTTGCTTTTGTCCTCATAGCAGGAAGCAACTAATCCTCCCGTTAAGATGACAAGCAATATGTAAATTATTTTATTCATAATCAAGATTTTAAATTAATATATTCTGTCCAAAGTCGAGGCAATCGTGTAGCCTGCCCTAGAAACACCTTTTCCCACTTCTAAGCCGTATGTTGAATAATATTGTGCATCATCGCTGTGCATCAAAGGGGCATCCGGATGGGCTTTGTCGTAAGCCGCCACATAGTCGCGCAATTTACGATTGGCCGCATACCAATAAGGTGGTGTTGCGACACGTACAAATTCAGGATGTTCCGCTGCTACAGAAGTTACCGCATAGTAACTCGTAATCTCAACATCATCCCCAAAAACGGTTAATAACAACTCGTGGAAACTCCGACTATACGTCCTGCCGAACCAAAACCACCACGTTCTCCATATCGTCGTTTGATGGGGGCGAACCAATAAATCCGTCCATAGTACGGACGCGATGTTTTTCCCTTTCATCCCGATGCCGAAATGTTCGTTTTCAACCAGTTGGACAAAAAGCTGTTTGGACGTATCTGCCAATTCCTTGCTATACTTCACCGTCACTTCCAGATTGGCAGAAAGTTCTCCTGCCTTAACGCAACAGGGAGCAAGCGAATAATCCTCTGCCGTCACGTTCCGGTTGCTGTCCAGCAACAATTCAAAACCCACCTCCCGGTCATAATCCGCCACCGGTCCCACTACGGTAATCGGCACTCGCAACACCACATCCGTCTTTTCCATATTTTTCGAATAGGAATACTGGACTTCTTTGGCCGAGAAATTCAACGCGGAATCCTCCACCTTGTAAAACTCCACTTCCTCATGGCTGCACCCTGCCCAAAACAGGGAGGCAGCGAAACATAACCCATATATGAATAACTTTCTCATGTTTCCTATATTTTTAATCAAACAAATCCTGGTGTCTTCCTCCCTCGGAAACCTCTTCTTGAGGATACAAATAAATCAAATCTTTCGGAGCCACTTCGAATCCGGCAACCGGGCATTCGATGCCCGTCCGTTTCCAATAATAAAATAGCTGTCCTTCGCTCATGAATTCCCGCATATACTCCAAGGTCAGCTCTTCGCGGGCATCCGTCGTGGCGGCATCGTATTTCTCGGTGATTCCCCGGTGTTCCCGAACGATATCCATCATCGCCAGCGCTTCCGCATCCAATCCCTTTTGAATATAGTATTCAGCTATGATGTAATACATTTCTGAAAGTTTGATCATCGGTATCCGGTTGCGATAAGCAAACGAATAATTATCCGATTGATACAACTTCGGGCAATTATAAGCGACCCCACCATCTATGGGCAATAACATCGTATAACGCACATCGTTCGCAGAAGGCAGAACGGTGGTTTCCTTAATCTCTTCCAACCAGAACCAGCCATCTCCGTCAGGTCCACCGGTGGGATCGTTTTCATCATACCACCAACCTTCCTCCTGGATAATCCGCTCCACGAAAGGCTTGAACAATGTCTCCAACACCAGATCCGAATTAAGTTTGATTCCGTTGTAACCTACATTGGTAACAAACAGATATCCCTGGATCAGATCCGTCAACCCCATCACTTCCAGCGAAAACAGATGCTCTGTCGAGAAGGTCCAATCCTTATAGTCGCTCACGGCGGAGGAAAAGGCATCCAAGTCCACCCAAGCCGTAAAACCATGGTCTATCACATCCTGGGCATACCGGAGAGCCTCTTCCAGTTTCTCGTCACTTCCTTCCCACAGGCAAGCCCTTGCGGCCAAGGCCTCGACTGCAAAATAATTCATCCGCTTGTCCCTGCCGTCCCAGAAACCGTCCCGGTTGATAGCTGCCAGAGCCTCTTCCTCCAGTTCGCCATGGGCGGGGTCTTTCTGCAAGCATGCCAAAGCCTCCCTGATGTCGTCAAACAACAATTTCGCTGTAGCCTGGTATGTGCGCTGTGGCGTCTGCTCTTTCGTAAACTCCGTCACGTATGGCACCGTGTATTTATCCGCATTTGCTTGCCAATCCGCCAGACCGAACATCCGCAACAAATCAAAATGCACATAAGCGCGCACGCCCAGCATTTCTCCCTTCATCAGGTTGTACACCAGGTCGTCCAGATTAGCCTTGTTCTTCTCCAGGTAATTCAATATTTCATTTGCATTGGCAATCACATTGTAACTCCGCGCCCACATTTTCTTGAACACCGCATATCCGCTCAACGTGGAGTATTGGTGTTGCTGCCAAAGGTCATATTCTGCCAACCCTTGTTGCTTGTAAGGGAAAGCGGCCAAGTCATTGGCAAACCAGGTATAATTTTTCCCGTATGCATCTTCACTCCCCATATTGATATACACCCCCATGATGGCATCCTTAAAGCCGTCTTCGGAATTCAAAAGATCCGAGGCTTCCACCTGCGTCTCCGATGTCACCTCCAGCCAGTCGTTGCACGCCGTTGCGGCAAACATCGCGCAGGAAACGATTCCTATATATAATGTTCTTATTTTCATGTCTTTCTAATTTAAAACGTTCCTGTTAACGTGAATGAAAGTGTTCGGGCAAAAGGATAACTTGTTCCCCGTTCCACCTTGATGGAAGAAAAAGTCGCCAAATCATTCATATACACTCCTGCTCTCAAACGCTGCAACCCGATTCTCGATACCCATTTCGTCGGAATCTCGTAATACAAATTGACGGACGAAATCGACAATACATTATCCCGTTGCACGAAACGCGAGGTTGCCTGTGTCCCTCCGTTTTTATACCCGTTTACATACTGGGCATTCTGTCCCGGATAATACCAGCGGTCTGCAAACACCCGACGGTCGACGTTGTTTCCGATGTAACAATTCTCCACACGGTTGATCAACGTACTGTTATACATTTTTCCACCGCCGTAAAACGTGAACACCGCACTCAAGCCCACGCCTTTGTACTCTCCGTTAAATCCGAAGTTTCCATTGTATTTCGGGTCGGCAGAACCGCAATACACCAAGTTCGACGCACTCCAGGTAAACGTCTTGTTGCCATCCAGGTCAAGGAATACCTCTTTCCCCGAATTCGGGTCGATGCCCAATGACTTCACTGCATAAATAGAGTTCAACGGTCTGCCATCCTGATAAATCAATACAGGCGTCGTTTGTTTCTCATCCTTGGCATTCTGCATCATCTGGTCGTTATAAGAACGCAAAGCATCCGAAATTTTCTGAATCCGGTTGTCATTCGTCGCTATTTTGAAGAAAACATTCAGGAAAGCATCTTTCTTCTTGATGACCGAATAAGTGGCAGACAGCTCGATACCTTTGTTCCGTACCTTTCCGAGATTGTCCCGAACATTTGAAAAACCTGTCGAGGTGACAATTTCCCGGTCAAACGCCATATTCCTCGTATCTCCGATATAAGCATCCAGTTTCAACAGCAGTCTTCCGATATTAGCGTCCAACCCGACCGTGTAATCCATTTTTTCCTCCCAACCCAAATTCGCATTTTCCATATTCATCAGGTAGGCTCCCGAAAAATTCTGATAATACTTGTTCGTATAATATCTGTAGATAGGCACCGACAGGTTGCTCGTGAAATTCTGATTCCCCGTGGTTCCGATAGAGGCTCGCAATTTCAACTGCCGGATATGGCTATTCGCCATAAATTGTTCGTTATGGATATTCCACGCAACTCCGAGACTCCAGAAAGTGCCCCATTTGTCGTTTGTCCCGAAAACGGAAGCTGCATTTCCCCGTAAAGTCAAATCAGCAAGGAAACGATTGTCGTAACTGTATCCTCCCAAAACCAGATACCCCAATTCGCGTCTCACAGCCTCGTTGCCTGTAGGCGTGGCATCCTTGGCATATTGCCGGGCAAATATGATGCTGTTCATCCGTTTGTTCGGAAACCCCTCCGTGTAATGAGTGACTTCCGAATACTTCGTTTCGCTCAATGACCACTGTGCCGTGGCGAATATAT
>CAYNXE010000061.1:0-582 GCA_964400995.1 uncultured Odoribacter sp. | reverse complement strand
GCGGAAAAATCTCCCGATATCGTCCACGACTTGCCATTGGACATTTCATACGTTCCCTTTCTCAACTGGGAATCTTCATCCAACGTGTAATTCATATAATTCATAAATTTCGAATGGTCTGAAGGATAAAACTCTTCGGCATCCGTTCTCTTGGAAGCTATCCCCAAACGTCCCGTAAACTTCAGGCTTTCAACAGGCATAACCTCCACATAGAAATTATTCGTAAAATCCAGATAATTGTTGGTCTGAACCACGCCTAACGTCGCATCATACAATGGATTGCCCATTTGAGCTGAACCGGTGGAAAAATCATCCAGAAACTGCGTCAGGTTGCCGTCCTTGTCATAAGGAGAAACATAAGGATTCAGGCTGGCATAAGTCGAGAAATTCCCGAAAGGAGAATCGTTGCTCTTCATGCTCGATACGCTCATGATATCCCGGAACAAGATTTTTTCGTGCCGATACGACAGATTCAAATCCCCTCCGATAACATTTCTGTCCGAGCCTTTCATCACACCTTTTACATCATTGTATGAGAAAGAAGCGATGGCCGACAACATATCCGTACCGATTTCCACTTGC
>CAYNXE010000060.1:0-12043 GCA_964400995.1 uncultured Odoribacter sp. | reverse complement strand
ATGTTGAAAAAGGACGGGACCACTTTTTATGAGAACATTTATTCGTTGGCGAATAAAGGTGAAAAGTTAAGCCATAAAGCAAAGCGTCTTTTCTTGCGGGACATAAATCCGGTGGTTAACAAAGCGGTAATTGTGGCTTGTGACGATGAGACCGGAGGGGTCTATCTGGATATAGACGCCTTGTTGCGCAAAGCCTATATGCGGGAGAAATTTATGTTTCCGGAGGATTTGTCGGGAGATTTGGTGATCACAGGGATTTACAATGGACAAAGCATAGAATACATGATTGTCAATGGCAAAGTGCATGGACGTTCTTTTGGTGATGAAAGTGCTACATGGGAATCGGAGTATGTGATTTTGTCGGAACCCAGTGATTATAATGTGTCTGCTTTTGCTGCACAGCCTTTTGATAATGGGTATTGGGGATATCCATATTTCGGGAAGCCTATTTTTTATGATAATTTGCATGGTCGGTTTGTGGTTAATTCAAGTGGAGGATATCTTGGTTCTCTTGGTGGTTCACCACTTACTGATATTTCTCAATTTAATCCATCAGATATGGGAGAAGGTCTACAGCTGATGGCGACAGGTTGTATAGATGCGGATTTAAATCAAGTTTGGGCATTGCTGAAGAAGTCGGAAACCGGAGAACACATTCTAATAAAATATAAAGTTAACTATGACGAGGGGAACAATTTCACATCTTTATCAAAACAAACGATACCTCAAACTAGTTGTCCGGGAATGTATATGGCAGAGGTTTTTGTGCCGGGGAATAGGTATGCTATTAGAACAGGCTCTCCTTATACAGGAGAAATGAAGGGGTTGGCAAACGTGTTCTTTTATCTGTCTGGAAATAAGGTATATGCTTTTAACACACAAAGTAATTCGGAAGGAGTGTTGATTGACGGAGCACAGGAGGGATATACGATTACGGGATTGGATTGCACGGAAGTGGCTTGGCCGACGGCAGAACAGCCGGATGCGACGATTACACAGCTTACCTTGTCTGTGAAAGACCAGCATCAGAGTGGCAAACAAGGTGGAATTGCCGTTTATAAGTTGAACAGCCTTGGAGGTCTTTCCGCGCAGAAATTGTATGCGAAGACAGGATTCTGCGATGAGGTGATTGCCACTGTCGAAAAACAGGATTGAGGATGAGAAGGTTTGGAATGATTGGTATGGCTTGCCTGATGGCAGCCTGCCAATCTCACCGGATGAATGTCGAGGGGTATATAGAAACACCGGAAAAGAAGATTTATCTGGGGGAGATGACCAATGAGTATTATGGCTATTTCAAAGCGATAGATTCTGCGGAAATTCTGGATGGGAAATTTGCTTTCCGGGTGGATGACGTGAAACCGCAGATGCTTTTTCTTGGTTTTCGTCCGGGAAAGGGCGGGATGCTGGTGGCAGAAGTCGGAAATTTGACCGTGAAGGGGCAGGCGTATGGGCAAGAGGTTCGCTGGGAGATTGCCGGTTCGGAATTGAATCGGAAATATGCGACCTTCCTGGAGGAGAAATACGTGGCGGAGAACAGGCGGATGTGCGACTCCTTGAATCAGTTGTTTTATGCCGCCCGGGATAAGGATGACCGGCAGGAAATGAAAAGAATCAAGGATTTGTCGATACCTGTTTATGAAGAGGGGGAAAAAGCTGCCTCGCTTTTGACTCGGCGTTGGGTGGAGCAGAACAAGGAGAATGTATTGGGCATATACCTTTATTATAGCCGTTTGTTTAATCGAAAGAATTTTCCCGAGATAAAAGACGTGGAGGCTGAGCGTGCTTATTTGAACGGTTTCGGCAGGCGGGCCTTGCAGTCGGTCTATTGGCAGAAAATAGCGAAACAGCTGGATTTATATGCCGGTTGTGCCATCGGAGCCGTGGCACCGGAGATTTGTGGACGGGACACATCGGGCAATCCGTTGAAATTAAGTGATTTCCGTGGGAAATATGTGCTGGTGGATTTTTGGGATTCTTATTGCCATTGGTGTCGGGAAGAAACACCGTGGTTGCGCAAAGCGTTGGAAGCTTTCAAGGATAAGAATTTCACGATATTGGGAGTTTCCGATGACCGGAAAGAGGAGTTGTGGTTGCGAGCAATAAGGGAAGACGGCAGCAACTGGAATCATTTGCTGTTGTCGCCGAAAGATTCGGTGATGACAACTTATTGCATCAAGGGCATTCCCCATATTATTTTAGTCGCTCCAGACGGAAAGATTTTAGCCAAGGACCTCCGGCATGAGAAATTAACAACAGTGCCGATGACGTTTATCAGTCAATAAGGAAAATATTTCTTGGAACTTTTATTCAATCCGCAGAAATCGCAATACATTGTGATTTCTGCGGATTTTAAGTTTCACATGGTGCTGCAAAACGGAATATTCACAATATAATGTGATTTTAGAGTTGTTTCTATGATAAAGAATGGTTATTTTTGCAGAAATACCAATATGTTGTGAATATGGAAATGTTGGGTAAACAAATCAAGACCCGTCGACAGGGGTTAAAAATCAAACAACAGGAGTTGGCTGATTTGGCTGACGTAAGTATTAATACCATAGTGGCGGTTGAGCGAGGAAAAGGCAATCCTCAAATGGAAACATTGCTTTCGATATGTCATGTGCTTGGACTGGAAATTGTTGCCAAATTAAAGGACTGATGCCATGAGAAGATGTGAAGTGTATCTGCACGGAATAAAGGTTGGTACTCTGAGCGAAAGCGAGCAGCGTGATTTTGTGTTTGCTTACGACAAGGCATATCTGCTGAACGAGAAAAGCAAACCGGTAAGCCTGACGCTTCCGCTCAGGACAGAGCCGTATCGTTCTCCTTATCTTTTTCCCGCGTTTTCAAACATACTTTCCGAAGGAGATAACCGACAAATGCAATCCCAGCTTCTTCGAATCGATGCCGAGGATGACTTCGGTATTTTATTGGCGACCTGCCAATTTGATACGATTGGGGCCATTACCGTAAAACCGATTGAATGATGAAAGCACTGGATGTCTGTCCCTCCACGTTGCAAGAGGGGCATCGTACTTATTCGCCGGCAGCCCGGAAAACGTTGTTCGATGGGCGCAATGTTTCTCATGTTTTTTCGGAGCCAAGTCCTGATACGGATGCTGACGAGGTCAACGATGCAATCAGGAGTATGGGGCGCATTTCTCTTTCCGGAGTGCAATCAAAGTTCTCAGTTGTCATTGGCGATAATGACAGGTTGCGTTATGCTCGTGAAAAAGAGCAGGGGGCATTTATCTTGAAGCCGACGCCCATAGGCTACCAGATCGTCAATCGGGATTTTTGTGCTGCCAATGAGCATGTGACGATGCAAATCGCTTCCCAGGTGTATGGTATTGAAACGGCTGCTAATGCCTTGTGTTTCTTTGACAATGGGATTCCTGCTTACATTACGCGCCGGTTTGACGTGCATGGCGGTGGCAAATACAAACAGGAGGATTTTGCCGCACTGTTGGGCTATTCCAAGGATAATGCCGGTGCAAACTATAAGTACGACAGGGCCAGTTACGAGGAGTGTGCCGGGATAATTCATCGTTATGTAAAAGCGGCGTTGATTGATGTCCGTCGTTTTTTTCGGCTGATATTGTTCAATTTTGTCACACTGAACGATGATGCGCATTTGAAAAATTTCTCGTTGATTGAACGAGGAGGCGAGTATCGGTTATCCCCGGCTTATGACCTGGTCAATACCTCTTTGCAGTTGCGAGAGCCGTGCATATTCGCTCTTGACAAAGGTTTGTTCAAGGAAGGCATGTCTTTTAGCGATACTCGAACAATCGGACGTGCCGACTTTGAGGAGTTCGGCAAACGCATCGGACTTCCGGAGAAGGTCGTAAGGCAAGAGGTGGATATGTTTACCTCCGGACGGTCGTCGGTCAGGGAGTTATTGAGGCGTTCATTCTTGTCTGCGGAGTTGCAGGAACAGTACTGGAAATCCTACGATTTCAGGTGCAAGATGCTTGCTTTTTAAGCGGGAAGGCTTGGTAACAGGCTTGATGGCATTGTGTCGTGGATGACAGGAATTTACAAAGATTGTCGGGAGTTGAGGGATTTTAACGATGGCAGTATAGAATGGGTACGGAGGGGTGGAATGGGTAACGTTCTGACAATCTTGTCTTTTTTATAAAAAAGTGGAAGGAATATTTGGTGGTTATTAAAAATGGATGTACATTTGCACTCCATTTTGGATAAAAGTATAATAAAATTTAAAGAGTACTTGTAAAATGCCTACTATTCAACAGTTAGTAAGAAAAGGAAGAGTAAAGATCGAGGACAAGAGCAAGGCGCCTGCTTTGGATTCTTGCCCGCAGAGACGAGGAGTATGTGTACGTGTTTACACCACGACTCCGAAAAAACCGAACTCAGCGATGAGAAAGGTAGCACGTGTGAGATTGACCAACGGAAAAGAGGTGAATGCCTATATTCCGGGTGAAGGCCACAATCTGCAGGAACACTCCATCGTGTTGATTCGCGGCGGTCGTGTGAAGGACCTGCCGGGTGTGCGTTACCACTTGGTTCGCGGAACATTGGACGCTGCCGGTGTTACCGGTCGTTGCCAGGGACGTTCCAAATACGGTGCGAAAAAACCGAAGCCGGGTCAGGCAGCTGCTCCAGCTAAAGGTAAAAAGTAAACATTAGTGATTAACAGTAATTGTGTTTATGAGGCGTTCCCGAAAAACAGTTGAGTAAATGGTTGTGAAACCGTTGAAGACCGAAAAAGGGCAGCTTGACGAACAAATTCGTAAACGAAAAGAAGATGAGAAAAACTAAACCGAAGAAGAGAATCCTGTTACCGGATCCGAAATTCAACGATGTACTGGTGACGAGGTTTGTTAATGACCTGATGGTGGACGGTAAAAAGACTGTTGCGTTCAAAATCTTTTATGACGCACTGGATATCGTTGAGGAAAAAATGGCAAAAAAAGAAGAGAAATCTGCTCTGGACATCTGGAAGCAGGCATTGGAGAACATCACTCCTCAGGTGGAGGTGAAGAGTCGCCGTGTAGGTGGTGCCACTTTCCAGGTGCCTACTGAAATCAATCCGAGCCGCAAGAGAGCGATTTCCGTAAAAAATATGATTCTTTACTCCCGCAAACGTAGCGGACACGGTATGTCAGAGAAACTGGCTGCTGAAATCATGGCTGCTTACAAGGAAGAAGGTGCAGCTTTCAAGAAGAAAGAAGATACCCACCGTATGGCGGAAGCCAACCGGGCATTTGCACATTTCAGATTTTAATTTAGAGGCAAAATGGCGAAGAGAGATTTACATTATACAAGAAATATCGGTATCATGGCTCACATTGATGCCGGAAAGACGACAACCACTGAACGTATCCTGTATTTTACCGGTGTGAACCACAAAATCGGTGAAACGCACGACGGTACGGCTACGATGGACTGGATGGTGCAGGAGCAGGAGAGAGGTATTACCATTACTTCCGCTGCCACGACTTGTTTCTGGAAATATCAGGGCGACGAATACAAAATCAACATCATTGACACTCCGGGACACGTGGATTTCACGGTGGAAGTGGAGCGTTCTCTGCGTGTGCTGGACGGTGCTGTGGCATTGTTCTGCGCAGTGGGCGGTGTTGAAGCACAGTCCGAGACGGTTTGGCGTCAGGCCAACAAGTACGGCGTGCCGAGAATCGCTTTCGTGAACAAGATGGACCGTTCCGGAGCTGATTTCTTCAAGGCTGTTCGTGAGATCAAGGAGAAACTGGGTGCAAATCCGGTGCCTTTGGTATTGCCGATCGGTGCGGAGGAGAATTATCAGGGTATCATCGACCTGGTGGAGATGAAGGCGTATGTTTGGGAAAACGGTGCCATGGAAGCAACCGTGAAGGATATTCCCGAAAACATGCAGGCTGAGGCTCAGGAGTGGAGAGAGAAACTGGTGGAAGCTGCCGCTGTTCAGGACGAGGCCTTGATGGAACGTTTCTTTGAAGATCCGGATTCCATTACGGTGGAAGATTTGAAAACGGTTATCCGGAAGGCTGTTATCGCCATGGACTTCTGTCCGGTGATGTGCGGTTCTTCTTTTAAGAATAAGGGCGTTCAGAATTTGCTGGATGCGGTGATCGCTTATTTGCCGAATCCGCTGGATATTCCGAACAGCAAGGGTACCGACCCGAGGACGGGCGAGGAAGTTCATTTCCCGGTAGACCCGGAAGCTCCGCTGTCGGCACTGGCATTCAAGATTGCTACCGACCCGTTCGTGGGCCGTTTGTGCTATACTCGTATTTATTCCGGTAAGATTGAAGCCGGTTCGTATGTTTACAATCCGCGTACGGATAAGAAAGAGCGTATTTCCCGTCTGTTCCAGATGCACTCCAACAAGCAGATGCCGAAAGAGGTGCTGGAAGCCGGTGACATTTGCGCTTGCGTAGGTTTCAAGGATATCCGCACTGGAGATACATTGTGTTCCGAAGAGAAGCCGATTGTGCTGGAAAGCATGACTTTCCCGGAACCTGTGATTGGTATCGCTATCGAACCGCTGACTCAGAAAGATACCGACAAGCTGGGTATGGCTTTGGCGAAGTTGGCAGAGGAAGACCCGACGTTCCGCGTGAAGACGGACGAGGAATCCGGCCAGACGGTCATCAGCGGTATGGGTGAGCTTCACTTGGACATCATCATCGACCGTCTGCGTCGTGAGTTCAAGGTGGAATGTAACCAGGGCGCACCGCAGGTTTCTTACAAGGAAGCGATTACGACGGCTGTCGATCATCGCCACGTGTTCAAGAAGCAGTCCGGTGGTCGTGGTAAGTTCGCCGATATCATCTTCCGTATGGAACCGGCAGAAGAGGGCAAAGAGGGCTTGACATTCGTGAACGAGGTGAAAGGTGGTAACATTCCGAAGGAATTTATCCCGTCCGTTGAAAAAGGATTCAAGGAGGCTATGCAGAACGGTGTTCTGGCAGGTTACAGCCTGGAGGCCCTGAAGATTACCTTGATCGATGGTTCTTTCCACCCGGTGGACTCAGATGCCCTGTCATTTGAAATGGCTGCCAAAATCGGTTACAAGGAGGCTGCCCAGAAGGCGAAGCCGGTATTGCTGGAGCCGATCATGAAGCTGGAAGTCGTTACTCCGGAGGATTTCATGGGTGATATCATCGCCGACCTGAACCGTCGTCGGGGTCAAGTGGAATCCATGGATTCACGTATCGGTGCCCGTGTGATTACGGCGAAGGTGCCGCTGGCAGAGCAGTTCGGTTATGTGACCGTATTGCGTACCCTGTCTTCCGGCCGTGCAAGTTCTTCCATGGAATTCGACCATTATGCCGAAGTTCCGAAGAACATCGCCAAGGAAGTTGTGGAGAAAGCTAACGGAAGAGTGGATTTAATTTAAAAAATTAATGTCGGAGAGGACGCTGTCCTTTCCGACCGCTTAAATATAATAATCAAAAAACATGAGCCAAAAAATCAGAATTAAGTTAAAATCTTACGATCACAACTTGGTAGACAAGTCGGCTGAAAAGATTGTTAAGACGGTAAAGGCTACGGGTGCAGTGGTGAGCGGACCGATTCCTCTTCCTACGCACAGGGCAGTGTTTACTGTTAACCGCTCTACTTTCGTCAACAAGAAGAGCCGTGAACAATTTTTGTTGTGCACGTTCAAACGTCTGATTGACATCTACAGTTCCACTGCGGGTACAATCGACGCTTTGATGAAACTTGAATTGCCGAGTGGTGTTGAAGTAGAGATTAAAGTGTAATTAACGGCGAAAACCTATGTCGTTAAAATGAAGAATTAACCTATTAAAAAAGAAATGAAATTACCAGGTTTAATTGGAAAAAAAGTCGGAATGACTTCCGTTTTCAGTGTTGAGGGGAAAAGCATCCCATGCACTGTTATTGAATGCGGTCCATGTGTCGTAACTCAGGTGAAAACCTTGGAAAAGGACGGTTACGAAGCGCTTCAGTTGGGTTTTGACGAGAAAAAGGAGAAACACACGACGAAGCAGCTAAGTGGGCACTTTAAGAAGGCATGCACAACTCCGAAGCGTAAACTCGTCGAGTTTGAAGGATTTGCCGAAGAACACAAGTTGGGCGATGTGATTGACGTGACGCTGTTGCAGGACACGTCTTTCGTGGATATCGTCGGAACCTCTAAAGGTAAAGGTTTCCAGGGCGTTGTGAAACGTCACGGTTTCGGTGGTGTAGGACAGACTACCCACGGTCAGCACAACCGTACCCGTAAGCCGGGTTCTATCGGAGCATGTTCTACTCCGGCCCGAGTATTCAAGGGTATGCGCATGGGCGGCCGTATGGGCGGTGACAGGGTTACTGTAGAGAACTTGGAAGTTTTGAAGGTGATTCCTGAAAATAATTTGTTGTTGGTGAAGGGTTCTGTTCCCGGATCAAGAGGTTCATACGTAATTATTCAGAAGTAATGGAGTTAAGTGTACTAAACATTGCCGGACAGGAAACCGGCAGAAAGGTAGTGTTGGATGACGCTATCTTTGGAATTCAACCTAACGAACACGCTATCTACCTTGACGTAAAGCAGTTCCTGGCCAACAACCGTCAGGGTACTCACAAGTCAAAACAGCGGAATGAGATTTCCGGTAGTACCAAGAAGCTGAAGAAGCAGAAAGGCACCGGCGGCGCTCGTGCAGGTAGTATCAAGAACCCGGAGTTCAGAGGAGGAGGTCGTGTATTTGGTCCCGTGCCAAGAGACTACAGCTTCAAACTGAACAAGAAATTGAAGAAATTGGCTCGTAAATCAGCTTTGGCAATAAAAGCAAGCGCAAATGCCGTGAAAGTCGTTGAAGATTTCACTTTCGAAGCACCGAAGACCAAGCAGATGGTTGCCTTAATCGACAACCTGAAGGTGAACAACGGTCGTCTGTTGCTGGTACTGGGCAAAGGAGGAGACGAGAACGTGCTCTTGTCCGCCCGCAACCTGCAAGGCGTCGAAGTGATGCGAGTAAGCGACATCGCAACTTACAACGTGATGAAGGCGAGAAACCTGGTGCTCGTTGAAAGTTCGGTAGAGGGCCTTAACGAAATGTTCAATCTTAACAAATCAGAGTAAAGATGGAAATCATAATGAAGCCCGTTTTGACGGAAAAGATGACAGCGCTTACGGAGAAACAGCACAAAGTGGCTTTTCTCGTGGCAAAGAATGCGAATAAGATTGAGATTAAGAAAGCAGTTGAGGCAATGTACGGCGTGAATGTGCAGGCCGTGAATACGCAGCGTTACCAGGGAAAAGTGAAATCTCGCTATACCCGCGCCGGCGTAATCAAGGGACGTACGAACTCGTACAAGAAGGCAATTGTGACTTTAGCAGAAGGTGATAGTATTGATTTTTTTAGCAATATTTAAATAAGATGGCTGTAAGAAAATTAAATCCTGTAACGCCTGGACAAAGGGGTAAAGTAGTGAATACTTTCGAACAGGTGACTACAGATAGACCTGAGAAATCATTGTTGAGACCCTACAGCAAGACCGGTGGTCGTAACAACTCCGGTAAGATGACAATGAGATATATAGGTGGTGGTCATAAACGCAAGTACAGAATTATCGATTTCAAGCGGGAGAAGGAAAATATTCCGGCCAGAGTGGCTACGATTGAATATGACCCGAACCGTACTGCCCGTATCGCTTTGGTGGTGTATGCGGACGGCGAGAAGCGTTACATCGTTGCTCCGATCGGTTTGACCGTAGGTCAGACGATTGAAAGCGGCAAGGGCGTCGCTCCGGAAATCGGAAACACGCTGTATTTGTCTGAAATCCCATTAGGTACAATCATACATAACATCGAGTTGCGTCCGGGACAGGGAGCTGTAATGGCTCGCAGCGCCGGTTCTTATGCTCAGTTGGTTGCGAGAGAAGGGAAATATGCTTCCATCAAGTTGCCTTCCGGCGAGGTTCGCATGGTATTGGTGACTTGCAAGGCTACCGTGGGTACGGTATCTAACCCCGACCACTCTCTGGAACGTTCCGGCAAGGCCGGTCGTACCCGTTGGTTGGGCCGTCGTCCTCGTGTTCGTGGTGTCGTAATGAACCCGGTTGATCACCCGATGGGTGGTGGTGAAGGCCGCGCTTCCGGAGGTCACCCGAGATCACGCAAGGGCTTGTTGGCTAAGGGTTACAAGACTCGTTCACCGAAGAAGGCTTCTACGAAGTATATTGTTGAAAGAAGGAAATAATAACTGATTAAAACTTGATGTTATGAGTCGTTCGTTAAAAAAAGGCCCGTTTATTGATGTGAAGCTGGAGAAAAGAATCCTGGCGATGAATGAGACCAACAAGAAATCGGTTGTTAAGACCTGGGCTCGTTACTCCATGATTTCTCCGGATTTCGTAGGGCATACAGTAGCTGTACACAACGGTAATAAATTTATCCCGGTGTATGTGACCGAGAATATGGTCGGCCACAAGTTGGGTGAATTTGCACCGACACGTACCTTTAGAGGTCACGCTGACAAGAAGAAAAAATAAAGCGTGATGATGTTGAACAAATGAAGATTGTATAAAATGGGTGCAAGAAAAAGAATAAGAGCAAATCAGATGAAGGAAGCCCGGAAGCAGAAGGCTTTCGCTGTGCTGCATGATTGTCCTTCATCCCCTCAGAATCTGCGGTTGGTGGCTGACCTTGTACGTGGAATGGACGTACAGAGGGCATTGGATACGCTGAAATTTTGTCCGAAAGTGGCTGCTCGTCATGTGGAGAAGCTGTTGCTTTCCGCCATTGCAAACTGGAGCGTGAAGAACGACGGGGCGCGCATTGACGATGCCGCGTTGTTTATCAAGGAAATCTTTGTGGACGGGGCAGGTATTTTGAAGAGACTGCGTCCGGCTCCGCATGGACGGGCTCACAGAATCCGCAAGAGATCCAATCACGTGACTATCGTGTTGGGAAGTAAAACCGCTGTTGTTGAAAACACTGAAAAAGAGTAAAGCATGGGACAAAAATGTAATCCAATAAGCAATAGATTAGGTATCATCCGTGGATGGGATTCTAATTGGTTCGGCGGCAAGAATTACGGCGACAAGCTGGTGGAGGATTATAAAATCCGTAAATACCTGAATGCCCGTCTTGCAAAGGCTGGAATCGCAAAAATCGTTATCGAGCGTACTTTGAAGCTCATCACCATCACCATCAACACGGCTCGTCCGGGTATCATTATCGGTAAGGGCGGCCAGGAGGTGGACAAGTTGAAGGAAGAGCTGAAGAAGATTACCGACAAGGAGGTTCAAATCAATATCTTTGAAATCAAGCGTCCGGAGCTGGATGCTGTGATTGTAGGCAATAACATAGCTCGTCAGCTGGAAGGTCGTGTCGCATATCGCCGGGCTATCAAAATGGCCATCGCTTCAACGATGCGCATGGGTGCCGAGGGTATCAAGATTTTGATTTCCGGACGTCTGAACGGTGCCGAAATGGCGCGTGCAGAAATGTTCAAGGAAGGACGTACCCCGTTGCACACGTTCCGTGCCGATATTGATTACGCACAGGCAGAGGCCCTGACGACTTACGGTCTGTTGGGCATCAAGGTGTGGATTTGCAAGGGCGAGGTTTACGGCAAGCGCGAGCTCGTTCCGAATTCGCTGTTGCAAAGCCGTGACAACAGTAGCCGTCCCGCGGCAGCCGGAAAAGCTGACGGAAAGAAGGGCGGTTTTAAGAAGAGAAGAAAGTAAGTAGTCTTTTAATCAATTAAACAAAGAGCTATGTTACAGCCGAAAAGGACTAAATTTAGAAGAAGCCAGAAAGGCAGAATGAAGGGGAACGCCCAGAGAGGCAACCAGCTTGCATTCGGATCTTTCGGCATCAAGGCGTTGGAAGAAAAATGGATCGAAGGACGCCAGATAGAAGCTGCCCGTGTTGCAGTGACGCGTTATATGCAACGTCAGGGACAGATTTGGATTCGCATATTCCCTGACAAACCGATTACCAAGAAGCATGCGGAAGTACGTATGGTTAAAGGTAAAGGTAACCCAGAGGGATTCGTAGCACCTGTGACTCAGGGAAGAATTCTTTTCGAGGCAGACGGTGTTCCGTATGCAGTGGCAA
>CAYNXE010000059.1:0-12374 GCA_964400995.1 uncultured Odoribacter sp. | reverse complement strand
TCAGCAAGGACGAACTGAAAGCCTATTACCGGCACCTGGACAATGTCGTCATCCTACGAGACAACATTTTCACGGAACGGGCAGAAGGCAGGGCGGAGGGATTAGAGGAAGGAAGGGCAGAGGGTCGTGCCGAGGGCTTGATGGAGGGACGAGCAGAAGGATTAATGGAGGGACGAGCAGAAGGTAAGGCTGAGGGATTAGCAGAAGGAAAGGCAGAAGGATTAGCCAAAGGAAGGGCGGAAGGCGACCATGCACGCAAAATAGACATCGCCCGCAAAATGCTTGCCGACGGACTGCCGACAAGCGTCATCGCCAAATACACTGACCTCGCGGAAGAGGAGGTTGAGAAGTTGAAAAATGGATAAAGTTGAGAAGGTTCGTGTCGTTTATAACGTTTTCACATAAATATGCTTACTTTTGTCTGTGTTAAAAACATACTTTAAATAATAACAAATACCATAGAAAAGATATGAATTACGATATGATTGTTATCGGTAGCGGACCCGGAGGCTACGTAGCCGCCATCCGGGGGGCTCAATTGGGTTTTCAGGTAGCTGTCGTGGAAAGAGCCGAACAGGGAGGCATTTGCCTGAACTGGGGTTGCATCCCGACCAAATCGCTGTTGAAATCCGCACAGGTCTTAGAATATGCCCAACATGCGGAAGCCTACGGCATTCACATCGAAAATGCGGAACCGGATTTCAATGCGATTATCGCCCGCAGCCGAGGAGTTGCCGACAAAATGAGCAAAGGCATTCAATACCTGTTCAAAAAAAATAACATCACGGTCATTCCCGGTACCGGAAAACTCGTTGCCGGAAAAAAAGTCGAGGTGACAGACAACGAAGGACAGGTCACTTTGCTCGAAGCCAAACACATCATTCTGGCAACGGGAGCCCGTTCAAGGGTACTGCCTGCCATTCCCCAGGACGGGAAACGCATCATCGGCTATCGGGAAGCCCTGACCTTAGACCACAAACCGGCCTCTTTGCTGGTTGTCGGTTCGGGAGCGATCGGTTCGGAACTGGCCTGGTTCTATAATGCAATGGGCACAAAAGTCACCTTGGTGGAATTCATGCCCACTATCCTGCCACTTGAAGACGAAGAAGTTTCCAAACAGGTAGGGCGTTCTTTCAAAAAGGCAGGCATTGAAGTTTTGGTCAAATCCTCCGTCGAAAGCATCGACACCTCCGGAGAACTATTGAAAATCAATATCCGGAACAAAAAAGACGAAATGGAGACCTACGAGGCAGAAATGGTTTTGTCAGCAGTGGGCATCGCTCCCAATGTCGAAAACATCGGTTTGGAAGAAATGGGCATCGAAATGGAAAGAGGGAAAATCAAAGTCGATCCTTACTACCGTACCAACGTTGAAGGGATTTATGCCATCGGCGACATTGTACCCGGTCCCGCCCTTGCCCATGTCGCTTCCGCAGAAGCAATCTGCTGCGTAGAAAAAATCGCCGGACTGAATCCGGAACCCATCGACTACGGCAACATTCCGGGTTGCACCTACACGAATCCGGAAGTGGCATCCGTCGGTCTGTCCGAAGCCAAAGCCCAGGAAGCCGGCTATGAATTGAAAATCGGGAAATTCCCTTTCAGTGCATCCGGAAAAGCAAGTTCCGCAGGCGCCAACGACGGTTTCGTCAAATTGATTTTCAACGCCCAGAACGGTTGCTTGCTGGGAGCCCATCTGGTAGGAGCCAATGTCACTGAAATGATTGCGGAACTGGTGGTTGCCCGCAAGAAAGGAATCACCGCCCACGACCTCATCAAAACCGTACATCCTCACCCCACCATGAGCGAGGCTGTCATGGAGGCTGCTGCTGCCGCCTACGATGAAGTGATTCACCTGTAAGTAAATAAAACACAACTGATTTTAATATGATTTCCATGAAAAAAAGTCTAATCACCATGAGTCTGATGCTTGCCGGAGCAAGTCTGTTTGCCCAAAGCATCACCCCGAAGGATTTGCAAGAAATACAAGGCAGCTTTAAAAAAGATGCGGCCACCAAGGCCATCCAGAACGTACTGACCAACGACAAAAACATCAGGGACAACGCCTTGAACCGCGACCTGCAAGGAAAAATCGACCATTATTTCAAATACCGCGCAGATGTCAAGGGCATCACCAACCAGTACAGTTCCGGACGCTGCTGGATGTTCACTTCCATGAATGTCCTCCGCCCGCAAATCATGAAAAAGTACAACCTATCTCAGTTTGACTTTTCTCACAACTACCTGTATTTCTGGGACATCTTTGAGAAATCGAATCTCTTTCTGGAGAATATCATCGCCACCTCAAACAAACCGATGGACGACCGCACGGTGACAGAATACTTCAAATCACCGGTAAACGACGGAGGCGTATGGAACCTGTATTACAACGCCGCCCAGAAATATGGCGTGGTACCCCAGGAGGTCATGCCGGAAACCGCCCATTCCAACAACACGTCCCAAATGGTGAGCCTCATCAATGAGAAATTGCGTTTGGGAGGATTTACACTCCGGAGCATGGCAGAACAAGGCAAGAAAGCCAAGGACTTGAGAACCGAAAAAAACAACATCCTGAAAGACGTATATCGCATTCTGGCGCTCTGCCTGGGCGAACCGCCCCATGAATTTACTTGGAGATACAAAGACAAGGACGGAAACATCAAAGAGCTGGCGAATTATACTCCGCAGCAATTCTACAAGGAAATCACCCCGGCAGATTACAGTCCCGAAAACTACATCATGATCATGAACGATCCGACCCGGGAATATTACAAGACCTATGAAATAGCAAACTACCGGAATACCCAGGAAGGCATCAACTGGATTTACCTGAACCTGCCGAACGAGGACATCAAGGCTGCCGCCCTGGCGTCCATCAAAAACAACGAACCGATGTACGTCTCCTGCGATGTCGGCAAACAGTTCAACCGCGAATCAGGCATATTGGACCCGGAAATGTATGATTATGAATCCCTGCTGGGAGTAAAATTACACATGGACAAGAAAGCCCGCATCCTGACCCGTCAAAGCGGTTCTTCGCATGCCATGACCCTTGTCGGCTGCGATACGGACGAGAACGACAAACCCGTCAAATGGGAATTTGAAAACAGTTGGGGAGCCGACAACGGACACAACGGCTATCTGACCTTTACGGACAAATGGTTCGATGAATACATGTTCCGGCTTGTCGTTCGCAAGAACTTCCTGAACGAAAAAGCGATTCAGGCGCTGAAAGGCAAACCGGTACAGTTGCCCGTATGGGATTATATGTATTAAACCAAAGAACGGATAAAGCGGTTGGCAATCGCTTTATCCGTTTCTTTACAACTTATACACCAAAACAGTGGCGTAGGCGGATACTCCTTCTTCTCTCCCTTCAAATCCCAATTGCTCGGTCGTGGTCGCCTTGATGGACACATCCTCCACGTCCAGTTCCAGAATCTCAGCCAGACAGCTCCGCATATCGTCAATCAGCGGACGAATCTTGGGACGTTGCAGACAAACCACGCAATCCACATTGCTGATGGCATACCCCTTGTTTTCGATGATTTCTTTTGTTCTCTGCAACAGCGCCTTGCTGTCTATCCCCTTGTAGGCCGGACAGGTATCCGGAAAATGCAACCCGATATCTCCCAATCCCGTCGCACCGAACAAGGCGTCACAAATGGCGTGTATCAGCGCATCACCGTCAGAATGGGCTATACACCCTTTCTCATGCTCTATCTTTATTCCGCCCAGCCAAAACTCCCTTCCGGTTTCCAGGCGATGAACGTCTATCCCGATTCCAGTTCTTATTTTCATACGCTTAATATTAACTTTGAAAGTGTTTCATTTGTCAAAAATACAAAAAACCGGAAAAAATACAATCGTTTCCTTTTTACCGAAAGGTTTATTTGTCTATATTTGCGGATAAATTGCATTGTTTGTGTTTTTAACAGACCATAATTCTTAGCTAAAAAAATCGACCCATGAGAAAAAATGGATTCTTAGTTTTTGCAACGTGTTGTGCTATCCTGTTTACAACAACATCCTGCCAAAAGATAAAAGGACTGTTTGGCAAAAAGAAATCAGCCACGACCGGCTGGGCTTACAACGATGGCAAAAACGGAGGCATCGAATATAAAAAGACCAAAAACCAGAAGACAGGCCCCGGACTGGTTTTCATACCGGGAGGAACTTTTGTGATGGGACGTACCCAGGAAGATGTGATGGGCGACTGGAACAATATCCCCAAACGGGTGACCATCGCTTCATTTTACATGGACGAGACCGAGGTGCGCAACATCGACTGGCTGGAATACTTGTCCTGGTTGCAACGCGTATTCGTCAGCTATCCGGAAGTATACCGGAAAGCCCTTCCGGACACGTTGGTATGGCGCGAACAATTGGGTTACAATGAACCGATGACCAAAAATTACCTTCGCTTCCCCGCCTATGCGGAGTATCCCGTTGTAGGTGTCAGCTGGGAACAAGCCACCGAGTTCTGCATCTGGCGTACCGACCGTGTCAACGAACAAATCCTGGTTGACAAAAAAGTGTTGGCGCACGACCCGGACAATCAGAAGGACGAAAACAACTTCAATACCGAAGCGTATGTTTCCGGACAATACACCGGAACGGTTAAAAACAACTACAAGGGCGTGAACAAAGAAAAACGTCCCGTCAGATGGGAAGACGGACTTCTGTTGCCGGAATACCGGCTGCCGACCGAAGCCGAATGGGAATATGCCGCTTACGGTCTTGTCGGCAACACCAAGGACGAAAGAATCACCGACAACCGCATCTATCCCTGGGACGGTGCGTGGATGAGATATTCCGAGAAGAAAAGCAGAGGCCGGATGATGGCTAACTTCAGCCGTGGCAGAGGTGACTACATGGGAGTTGCAGGTTCCGCCAACGACGGCTGGGACTACACCGCTCCGGTAAAATCTTTCTGGCCCAACGATTTCGGATTGTATGACATGGCAGGAAATGTCAACGAGTGGGTAGCCGACGTTTACCGTACCCTGTCTTTCCAGGACATGGCGGAATTCAACCCCTACCGTGGTAACGTATTCAAAAAGCCGGTGCGCAACGAGGACGGAAGCATTGCGGCTAAAGACAGCCTGGGACGGATTCGCTATGAAAACCAGACGGACGCCGAATTGGCAAACCGGGAAAACTACCGTACTGCCGACAACCGGAACTATGACGACGGCGACTTGAAATCCAGAATTTCCGCCGACGTGGATTGGAAGACCGCAGAAAACGACAGGGGAACAAACGACATGTATTATAACGACGGCAAAGGAGAAATCACTACACTGATCGACGATGAAGCCCGCGTTTACAAAGGAGGCTCCTGGAAAGACAGAGCCTATTGGTTGAACCCCGGCAGTCGACGTTATATGAACCAGAAAAGGTCCAGCAACGACATCGGTTTCCGGTGTGCCATGAGTCATGTGGGAAAAACAAAGTAAAACGAAATTAAAAATATCGCCGGAACACTAAAATTCCGGCGATATTTTATAATTCCGGCAGACAAAGATTTTGTACATTCGCACACACCTATTCAGCAACAAATGAATATCGCAGATTTATACAACGAAATCCGGGGACACCGGGTGACTACGGATTCCCGGAACATTCAAGCCGGAGATGTCTTTATCGCCTTGAAAGGAGAAAATTTCGATGGCAACCGATATGCCGCGGAAGCCATACAGAAAGGCGCCGTGCTGGCCATTGTCGATAATCCGGACTATGTGACGGAGCAGTGCAGATGCGTTCCGGACACGCTGGCTTTTCTCCAGGAACTCGCCCGGCATCACCGGAGGCAGTTGGGGATTCCCATACTGGGCATCACAGGCACGAACGGCAAGACTACGACTAAGGAACTTTGCCACGCCGTCCTGTCCCGGAAATTCAAAACCTTTGCCACACAAGGCAATTTCAACAACCACATCGGAGTTCCCCTCACCTTGTTAAGCATGGACGAAACGACGGAATTCGGCATTGTGGAGATGGGTGCCAATCATCCGGGAGAAATCAAAACCTTATGCGACATTGCGGAACCGGACTATGGTATCATCACAAATATCGGTCAGGCACACCTGGAAGGCTTCGGAACTCCGGAAAACATCATTGCCACCAAACGGGCCCTTTACGACCACGTTTCCGCCAAGAACGGCAAACTTTTCGTAAATGCTTCCGACCCCTTGCTGATGAGTCTTAGTGAGGGAGGCAACCGAAGTACCTACGGCAAAGCGGGAGACCTGTTGCAAGGAGAAATCAAACAAACCGTCCCCTATCTGGTTTATTCCATTCTGGCTCCCAAAGGACAGCTATATATCAAAACCAACCTGGTGGGAGGCTACAACTTCGACAATGCCATGGCGGCATCCGCAGTCGGTTACCATTTCGGCATCGACCCGCTTGAAATACAAGCCGCCATTGAAAATTATCACCCCTCCAATCTCCGCTCCCAACTCATCCGCACCGAAAGCAATGTGGTCATATTGGATGCCTACAACGCCAACCCCAGCAGCATGCAAGTGTCGGTGAGCAATTTCATGGAAATGCCCGGAGACAACAAAATGCTGATCCTGGGCGAGATGCTCGAACTGGGAGCTGAAAGCCACAAGGCCCACCAGCAACTTCTTGAATTAGCATTAAGCGGTCATTTCAATAAAATATTTCTGATTGGAAATAATTTTGAACATTGCGCTGATCAATATAACTTTATCACTTGGTTTAGGGAAACGGATGCCCTGATAGAAGCCTTGAAACACGACAAGCCCGAACAGGCATTCATTTTCGTGAAAGGTTCAAGAGGCAACCGGCTTGAACGAATTGTAGAATACTTATAATCCGAACAACCGTGAACGACAGATTAGTCATCATACCGACGTACAACGAGAAAGAGAACATCGAAAACATCATCCGTTGCGTATTCTCGCTCCAACCGGCTTTCGATGTCCTCATCATCGAAGACAATTCCCCCGACGGAACCGCCGGCATCGTGAAGGAGTTGCAAAAAGAGTTCAGCGGCCTGCACATGATAGAACGGCAAGGCAAATTAGGACTGGGAACGGCCTATATCACGGGATTCAAATGGGCGTTGGAACACGAGTATAATTATATCTTCGAAATGGACGCCGATTTCTCGCACAATCCCCAGGATCTGGTTCGCCTGTATGAAGCCTGCAAGGATGGTGCGGACATGTCAGTCGGTTCGCGTTACATCACCGGAGTCAATGTAGTCAACTGGCCCATGAGCCGGGTATTGTTATCTTATTTCGCCTCCAAGTATGTGCGCGTCATCACCGGTATGAAGGTACACGACGCCACGGCGGGATTTGTTTGTTATACACGGAAAACCTTGGAACACATCGACCTGGACCGCATTCGTTTCAAAGGCTACGCCTTCCAGATTGAAATGAAGTTCACGACTTATACGCTGGGATTGCGCATCCAGGAAGTTCCTATCATTTTCACGGACCGTACCTTAGGCTCTTCCAAAATGAGCAAGGGGATTGTCAAGGAAGCCATTTTCGGAGTAATTACCATGAAACTCAGGGCCATATTCGGAAGAATCAAGAAAGCCCCGGAAAGCTCCACCCATCAAAACCAGGAAACAGGCAAGGCATGAAGAAAATCATTCAGGGAGGCACGCTCATCAATGAAGGGGAGCGGTTTCAGGCAGACATCGTGATTGAAAACGACCGGATTGTCCGGATTGCAAAGGATTTGCCGGAAGCTATGCTGGCGGATGCGGAAATCATCCGGGCGGAGGACTGTTTTGTCATCCCCGGCGTCATTGACGACCAGGTTCATTTCCGGGAACCCGGACTGACCCACAAGGGAAACATTGCGGAAGGGAGCCGGGCGGCAGCCAGCGGCGGTGTAACCTCTTTCATGGACATGCCCAATGTGGCTCCTCCGACCACCACGCTGGAGCGATTGGAGGAAAAACAAGCCATTGCGGCACGCACTTCCCTGGTCAATTATTCTTTTTACTTAGGCGCCACAGCCGACAACATCGATGAAGTGAAACGGGCAAATCCGCGAACGACTTGCGGCATAAAAGCCTTCATGGGCTCTTCCACGGGCAATCTGCTCATCGACAGCATTCCGGCTCTGGAGAAGCTGTTTGCGGAATCCCCGCTGCTGATTGCCACCCATTGTGAAGACACGCCAATCATCAATGCCAATCTTACCAAATACAAAGAAACATACGGAGACGACATTCCTCCGCAATACCACCCCTGTATCCGTAGCCGGGAAGCCTGCCTGAAAAGTTCATCGCTGGCGGTTGCCCTCGCCCGCAAATACGACAGTCGTCTGCACATCCTGCATTTGAGCACTGCCGATGAAGTGGTGCTGCCCGACCAAGGTCCCAGGGCAGAGAAAAAAATCACGGGAGAAGTGTGCGTGCACCATCTGTGGTTTAATGACCATGCCTATCTGGCAAAAGGCAATTTCGTCAAATGGAATCCCGCCATCAAGCTGGAGTCTGACCGCCTGGCGCTATTGGAAGCCGTAAAAAAAGGCATCATCGATGTCATTGCCACCGACCATGCCCCGCATACTTTCGCAGAGAAAAGCGGGCCTTACACCAAAGCTGCCAGCGGAGGCCCTATGGTTCAGCATTCCCTGGCGGTCATGCTGGAATTGGCAGAACAAGGATCCATTAGCTTCGAGAAGGTCATAGACGGCATGTGCCATGCTCCCGCCGAACTTTTCGGCATCGAAAACCGGGGCTTCCTCCGGGAAGGATACAAGGCGGACATCTGCATCTTCCGGAAAGCTCCTTGGACCGTAAGCAAGGAAAACATCCTGTATCAATGCGGCTGGTCGCCCCTGGAGGGACAATCCCTGACATACAGGGTGCAAACCACCCTCGTCAACGGTCGCGTCGTTTACGACAACGGGACATTCCCGACGGAGAAGCCCGGCGAGCTATTGACGTTCAACCGGTAATCCCGCTTCCGTCACCAAAAACAAGGCAGGAAACAAGCGCACAGAAACAAAAGGAACATCAGGTTGCCGAAAAGGGCTACCCGATGGACAAGGAAGAAGAGGGTATATATAAAAGCCAGCGGAAATGCCAGCGCATATATGAAATCATAGTAATCCACCGGAAACGCAAAGAGGGTCACCGACAAGAAAAAGAGCATGGAAATGAAGGCAAGCATGCTTCTGCGGTGGCTCACCGCCAAGGCGGAGTAATGAACCGAGAAGCCTCCCAAGGCGACCAGCAACAGGAAGAACAGCAATCCCAATCGGATAAACTCCACGGCAGACAAATGCCGAGTGTATTCACCAGACAATAGGCTGCTGACAAATATTTCCGGCAATTGAACCGGACTGTCGGTCCAAAAATAATAGAACACCAGGAATACCACCGGTGTCATCAATCCCAGAAACAACGCCGAAATGTCTTTCAAGGTGGAACGCCCGGAAAAGAGGGTAGCGCACAATGCCCAAAGAAGCAAAAGGGCAAATTTCGGATAGACCGCCACCGCCAGGGAGACCAAAGCGCCGAAATCAAAAAGCGACTGATTTCCTTTGATGTCGTTTATCGCCACTTGCAAACGCCCCACCGCCAGGGTGAGGATGAACACCGCCACCAGCAGAGCATTCAGCCCCAAGTTCATCATTGCCCCCGAAGCCAGCAATACATAAAGCAAGGAAGGCAAGGTGGTTGTCTGCTGCAACAATCTGAACTGTTCGTTGATCAGAAAAATCGCATAGGCAATCAACAATACCGCCACTCCTCCGGACACCGACAACCAAAGTTGGTCCATCCGATGGATGAAAGCCATACCGATACACCCTTCCGTCTGTAGCGTCCCTGTCGATACAACAGGGAAATACGTACCGACCAAGGCGGTTGCCGCCACCAGAAACGGCAACACGAAAAGCATATACAACCGTCTGGACTTTAAAAAGTTATTCATCGATTCACGATTTTTTACGTCCGCACCCTCAAGTCTTCAATACATCAACTCTTTTTGCCCCATGCCAACAGGTCTTTGCCGATGTCCCGCCGGTAATTCATGTCCTTGAAATGGATTTTCGCCACGTTGGCATAAGACCGCTGCAAGGCTTCCTCCATGTCGTGTCCGAACGAACTGACAGCCAGCACGCGTCCGCCGTTCGTCACGATCCGGTCATCCGCACACTTGGTTCCGGCATGAAAGACGATGCTGTCATCGATTCCCGCCAATCCGGAAATCGCATTTCCTTTCTCATACGCTCCGGGATACCCTCCCGCCACCAACATCACGGTCGTGCAATAGCGGTCGTCCAGTGCGAACTCCGTCTCAGCCAGACGCCCCGTCGCCACCGCCTGGAACAACCGGACCAACTCGGTTTTCAAGCGGGGCATAACCACTTCCGTCTCCGGGTCGCCCATCCGCACATTATATTCTATGACAGCCGGTTCGCCGGCATGATTCATCAGTCCGAAGAAAATGAAACCCCGGTAGTCGATACCGTCCTTCTTCAACCCCTCCACGGTAGGCTTCACGATTTTCTCCTCCACCTTGCGGTTGAACGCCTCATCCGCAAAAGGCACCGGAGAAACGGCACCCATTCCCCCCGTATTCAGTCCCGTGTCGCCCTCTCCCACACGCTTATAGTCCTTTGCCGAGCCCAATATCTTGTAATCTTTTCCATCCGTAATGGCAAACACGGATATTTCTATTCCCTGCAAAAATTCCTCAATGACCACCCGGCTGCTCGCCTTGCCGAACTTTCCGCCCAGCATGTTTTCCAGTTCCTGCTGTGCTTCTTGCAAATCGGACAATATCAACACGCCTTTCCCCGCAGCCAGTCCGTCCGCCTTCAACACATACGGAGGCTGAAGAGTCGCCAGGAACCGCTGTCCCTCCGCCACATTCTCCGGCGTAACCGTCATGTAAGCCGCCGTAGGAATGCCGTGCCGCATCATGAACTGTTTGGCAAAATCCTTGCTTCCTTCCAGTATGGCACCGTCTTTTCCGGGACCGACAATCATCAAGTCGCGAAAGCGGGCGTCTCCCTGCAAGAAGTCACGGATTCCCTCCACCAGCGGATCCTCCGGTCCGACTACCAGCAAGCCAATCTCCTTTTCCGCGATGAAGTCCGCAATCGCCTCAAAATCCGTCACGGCCATGTTCACATTCTCGGCAATACCCGCAGTACCGGCATTCCCGGGTGCCACATACAATTTGTCCAGTTCCGGACTCTGTACCATTTTCCACGCCAAAGCATGTTCACGCCCTCCGCTTCCCAATAATAAAGCTCTCATATTCTAATTATTTCAATATTTTACAATTTCGCAAAAATAATAAAGAAAGTTGGGATAAGATTAATTATCAATGGTATAATTCAGGAAACGGTTGAGCGGATATAATTTTCTGAAAATCGCATCCGCTTTCTCTACCAGATTTCCGCTTTCAAACCAACGGTCCGGCTTGAATGCCCCCACGTCGTAATGTTTGTATTTCAGCAATTCCGCCTCGGGAAAATCGGCAGGGAAGGGAAGCGGCACCCTTTTCAATTTGTCGGAATGGTCTAATTCCGAAAATTCGGCGGTAAATTCCGGGTTTCGGATAATGCTTGTAAATTCTTCTATGTTGTCGTAAATGTCCTGTCTCAAGCGTTTCAGCAATGCCGGCGACGGGCAATAACATCCCCCGGCAAGCATGCCGTGTCCGCCCGGCTCCAGATGCAGATAATAACCGCACCGCTCGCTGCTCCGCCCCTTGAAACCGCAGATATAAGCCCCGAAATGCGTTTTGTAGGGGCTTTTGTCCGGAGAAAAACGGACATCCCGATAGATGCGGTACACGCAATCTTTGGCAGTGAGGTTCTTCACCTCTTCGTCCCACAAGGCGATTTTTCCAATCAGCTCATCCACCATGCCTTCGAAACCTGCTTTCAGTCGCAAATAGGTCTCCTTGTGTTCCGCAAACCATTCCCGGTTGTTGTTTTCTTTCAATTCCCGCAGGAAGGCAAAAATTTGTTTGACCAATTCTTCTGACATCATCCGAAGTTTATGAATTTTTTCTGACCATGTGTTTCATCTCAAAAGGAATTTCCATGGAAACCTCCATGAACCCCATGTATTCCCCGTTCTGATACCAGGGGGTCTGATAAATCAGCTTCTTGACCCCGTTCTTCTCTATGGTATATACATTCGTCCGGGGATTCTGCAACATATCCGCCAGCAACGAGTGCGCAGGCTCCGGATGGCAGTCCAGCACATTTTTTCCTACCAATTCTTCCCTTCCGGGTTTCAGAAAGGTTTTGCGCGACCTGTCGTTCATGTCGATAATCCGACCCTGTTTGTCGCAAACGGTCACTGCAAAGTTTACTTCTTTAAAATAATCCATGGTATTTCTTTTTTT
>CAYNXE010000058.1:0-12398 GCA_964400995.1 uncultured Odoribacter sp. | reverse complement strand
ACTTTCTTGATTTGCTTTTTGGCGAGTGTCAGGGGTGCCAGCGAACAGGGACCGTTGATACAGCCTCCATCGCAAGCCATCACTTCGACGAACTGGGCTTCGGGTTTTTTAGCCATGGCTTTCAATGCCGCCTGGTTCTTTTTGTCCAAGCCTTCGACGTGGATGTTGGAATATTTGCTACCGATGGCGTTGACAACGGCGGCTTGTACGCCACCTGCTTGGGCGAATCCCCGTCCGAAGCGGGTAACGTCCCGGTTCAGTTCTTTTTCGCTGCAATTGGCAACATCGATGTTATAGGCGGTCATGAAGGCTCCCAGTTCTTCAAAGCTCATGACGTAGTCCACTTCAGGTACGGAGTCTGCCTCATGCCGTTTTGCTAAGCACGGTCCGATGAACACGATTTCCGCATCCGGGTATTGCTCTCTGGCATAACGAGCGGCGTACACCATCGGGCTTCGGGTCTCGGAAACGAACGGTTTCAACATGGGAGCATGCTTTTCCACCCAACCGGTATATGCCGGACAGCATGAGGTGGTCATAAAGGCTTGTCCTTCCTGCATTTTTTCCTCCAGTTCTTTCGCTTCGTTGGCTGCCGTTATCTCGGCTCCCAATGCCACTTCAATGACATCGTCGAACCCGATTTGCTTGATGGCTGCCAGCACCTGTCCCGGAGTGGCGTTGAACTGTCCGAAGATGGCCGGAGCCGGTATGGCGATGATTTTCTTTTTCGGGTTGCTCAGCGTCTTGTGGATGTCTATGATTTTGGAGCGTTCCATAATGGCGCCGTAGGGACATGCCTGCATACATTTGCCGCAATATATACACTTGTCCTTGTCTATGTGTTCGACGCCTTCCGCATCCTTGCTGATGGCTTTGACCGGACATACGTCCTCGCATGGCACCGGCGTGTAGACAATGGCGTGGTAGGGGCATACCTTCTGACACAATCCGCAGTTTACGCAATCTTCCCGGCTGATGCTTGCCTTGCCTCCGATGAAGGATATGGCGGTCTTAGGGCAGTTCATCACGCAGGGACGGCCTTCACATCCCCGGCAGAGGTTGGTGACGGCGTATTGGGATTGTATGCAGGCGCTGCATGCCTCGTGTACGACGGAAAGGATATTTTCCTTCGTGTTCTTGTTTGCCATCGCCATTCGGGCAAAATCGGACAAATGAATCAGGTCGATTTCTTCATCGGTGATTTCAAAGCCCAGAATGGAAATGATTTTATGTTTTAAGATGTAACGGTCCTTGTGAATGCAGCACCTTACGGGGCGTTTGTTGCGGGGACGCATTTCCACCGGCAGGTATTTCACCTTGGTGATCAGTTCGTCGTCTTTCAATAGGGTGACGAGCCGAATCAACAGCTCCCGTTTGGTCAGCATCGCAAAATTGTCGTACAACATTTTGTTTTTCTTTTATGTTTTGTAATAGAATGATTTTGGGGTGGCAAAGATAGCTAATTTCCTTATTATCCAAGTGTTTTGTCGCTAATAAATGTTTAAATTTCCGGATATTGGCGATGGCGTTGTTCAACGGGAAGCGTATATAAAAATACTCCCCGGAAATCAGCTGATTCCCGGGGAGTATCTATAAGGGTTTCCGAGGCGTTGTTATTTGCCCGTTTCTTTGTTTTTTCCGAATTTGTTTCGGAAATCATAGGACAACGGAGTGGCAACGAACAGGGAAGAATAAGTACCGACAATGATACCGATCAACAAGGCGAATACAAAGCCCTTTATGGAGGTTCCGCCAAAGATGAAGATGGCGAGCAACACAACCAACGTGGACAATGAGGTGCTGAATGTACGGCGCAAAGTGGAATTCAATGCCGCATCCGTGTTTGCCTTGTCGTCCCGTTTCGGGAACAGGCGGTGATATTCGCGGATACGGTCGAATACAACCACCGTATCGTTGATGGAGTAACCCACCACGGTCAGAATGGCTGCGATAAACGCCTGGTCGATTTCCAGCGAGAACGGCAGGAATCCGGACAGGATAGAGAACGCACCCAGTACGACAATGGTGTTGTGTGCCAGGCCCAATACGGCGCCGGCTCCATATTGCCATTTGGTGAACCGGAGCATGATGTACAGGAAGATGACAATCAGGGCGAAGATGACGGACCAGATTGCTGCCCGCGTTACGTCTTCAGCCACTGCCGGTCCCACTTTCTGTGACATCTGGCGGAAATCCGTCAGGAACACCTCTTTGGAAGTGCCTTCGGGCAGGTATTTTTGCAGACCTTCATACAGCAGGGTTTCCACTTCGTCGTCTGCCTCGGTGCCTTCGTCCGCAATCTTGTATTTGGTGGTGATTCTTACCTGGTTGTCTCCTCCGAAAGTCTTGACTTCAGGACGGCTGCCATATACGGCTTCCAGGCTTTCGGCGATATCTTCAACCTGAACGGCTTCCGTGAAGGTTACGGTATAAGTTCTACCTCCCACGAAGTCGATACCTTTGTCCAGTCCCTTGGTAGCCAAGGAGACGATGCAGACAACCGTAATGATACCGGAAATGATGTAGCCCACTTTTCTTCTTTCGAGGAACGGGAAATGCACGTCACGCAACCAGTTTGCGGTGAACGGAGTGGCAAATCTCACGTTGTCGTTCTTTTGGGCGGCACGATCCAGAATGAGCCGAGTGATGAAGATGGCACAGAACAATGAAGTAAAGATACCGATAATCAACGTCGTGGCAAAACCCTTGATCGGACCTTCTCCGAAGTAGTAGAGGATAAAACCAGTCAGCAAAGTGGTGACGTTACCGTCGATGATAGCGGAATAGGCTTGTTTGTAACCTTCCTTGATGGCGAGTCTCAAACCTTTGCCGCCGCGTAATTCTTCCTGGATACGTTCGTATATCAATACGTTGGCATCCACGGACATACCCATCGTCAACACGATACCTGCGATACCCGGAAGGGTCAGCACCGCACCGATAGAGGCCAGTACGCCGAACAGGAAGAACAGGTTGGTGAACAATGCGATGTCCGCTGCCAGACCTGCACCCCGGCTGTAGAAGAACAACATGTAAAGGAGTACCAGTACGAATGCAATGGCAAACGACCACATACCCGACTGAATGGATTCGCTACCCAGGGACGGTCCGACGATTTCATCGGCAATGATGCGGGCAGGTGCCGGCAATTTACCTGATTTCAGAATGTTGGCGAGGTCCTGAGCTTCCTTGATGTCAAAGCGACCGGTAATCTGAGAGTTTCCGCCGGTGATTTCGTTCATCACGTTCGGGGAAGAGCAAACAAAACCGTCCAATACGATAGCGATGCTGTGACCTTGGTTGTCTTTGGTCAGACGAGCCCATGTCTTGGCCCCTTCGCTGTTCATGTTCATGGATACGGAAGGACGGCTTCCGTTGGCTTCAAAGTCCTGGCGGGCATCTACCACCGCACCTCCGTCCAACGGAGCTTTGCCGTCGCGGGTGGTGATTTTGATGGCGTGCAGGGGTACGAATCCGTTTTCTGCTTTCATTTCCCACAACAGACGGGCATTCCGGGGCAGAGTGGCTTTAATCTGCGGCAATGCCAGCAATTTGTTGATGGCGGAAGTGTCTTTTACCCGGGCATAACCGATGATGGAACCGTTCGGGACAAGTTGTCCGTTCTGGCTTACATTCGGGTTCAATAAAGCGAACAACGGGTTTTGTTTCTTGAATGCGGCTTCGTTTGCCAGCAGGTTGTTCACTGAATCTTGTGCGGAAATGTTGGCAATCAAACTGTTGCCGGTGGTGTCCGTTTGTGCATTGGATGCTTTTGCCGGTTCCGGAGCAGTTTTAACCTCTTCTCCGTTCAGTGCTTCGTTGGCTTCTTGTATTTCACGGGCTTTTTCATTCGCTGCCGCCAGATACTGGTAGAAATCGCCGTTGTCGAATGTTTCAAAAAATTCAAGGGCGGCGGTTCCTTGCAACAACTTTCTTACCCGTTGAGCGTCCTTGATGCCCGGAAGTTCAATCACGATGCGGCCGGAAATGTCGGCTTTGCGGATGTTGGGCTGTGCGACACCGAAGCGGTCGATACGGGTGCGCAAGATGTTGAACGTGTTGTCAATGGCGCCTTCCGCTTCTTTGCGGATGACATTCAACACTTCCTTGTTGGTTGCCCCGATTTTGATTTTGTCTTTCAGTTCAACCGTTCCGAAAAGGTCGGGTGACGCCAGTTGGGCATTGGGAGCGATGGTTTCGAAAGCCTCGCCGAACAAGGTCACGAAATCTTTCGGACTGCTGTTCCGCATTTTGATGGCTTCCTGTATCGCTTGGTTGAAAGCCGGATCCGGGGTGTTGTTTGCCAGACTGCGAACCACGTCGGCAACGTCGACTTCCATGGTTACGTTCATACCGCCTCGCAAGTCAAGACCCAGGTTCAGTTCCAATTCCTTGCATTCCTTGTAAGTGTATTGCGCGATACCCAGGACATTATACACCTCCTGATTGGCAATCGAGTCCAGGTATGCTTTTTCCCTGTCGGGATTCCCTTGCGCAAATTCTTTCGCTGCTTTTTCAACCTGGTTGGTTTTCCAGGTAAAAGACAACTGATAAAGACTTACCAACGCCAAAGCGATGGCAAGTAATGTAATCGCTCCTTTATTCTGCATTTTACGATAAAATTATGATATGACTTAATTTTTTGTTCTTTTCTTTCTTCAAGATTAATGCGCAAAAATACAATATTTTTTCAAAAAAACATCCAAATCCGATTTTAAGTCGTCAGATTTAAGATTTTAGTACCCGATTCCGGGTTTCTGCCGGAAATTCAGGGTGATTTTTGAGGAAGAGTAATCGATGACGGCATGGTAACGGACACAGAAGTCGCACCCCAGCAGACCGATGATTTTCCGATGAAGGTGTTTGTCGTACATGTCGTTCACGTAGGCGAGGTCGATGGCGGCGAGTTGCATATCTTTCAATTTGCGGCCTCCAATTTTCAGGCAGTCGATGTGAATCAACCGGACCTCTTCTATTTGTCCGTTGACGCTGCCGGACTGCAGTTTGGTTGCCGTTTCGGTGTCCTTGACTTTTTCCGGAAACAGTTGCTGGTCGACAACGGTCACGGAAGCCCCCGTGTCGATAATCATGTCTCCTTGTATGCCGTCAATCTCCACTTTGACGAGCAGGTGGAAACTGGCATCTTCCAGTCGGACGACTTCGACCGGAACAGTCAGGGTATCTGAACGGTAGTTGAACAATCGGATGTTTCTTATTTTCCCTTTCATATAGGTTGCAAAAATAAGAAACCGTCCCGATTATCAGGACGGTTTCCCCTCAATTTTTAACCGATGCTAAGATTTTGCTTAAAACATTTTCATGTTGTCCAGCACGTCCATCACCGAGCGTACAGCCTTGGCTGAGTTGGCGAGCAATTCTTTTTCTTCGTTGTCCAATTTGACTTCGATGATTTTTTCGATACCGTTCTTGCCCAGTACCACCGGAACGCCCAGATAGATGTCTTTCATGCCGTATTCGCCGTTCAACAAGGCGCATACCGGGAATACCCGTTTCTGATCGCGGATGATGGCTTCAACCATTTGCGCAGCAGCTGCTCCCGGAGCATACCATGCGGAAGTGCCCATCAGTTTCACCAGTTCGCCACCGCCCACTTTGGTGCGTTCGATGATGGCGTGGAGCTTGTCGGCATCAATCAGTTCGGTAACCGGAATACCGCCAACGGAAGTATAGCGGGGCAGCGGCACCATGGTGTCTCCGTGACCACCCAGCAACAGCGCCTGGATGTCTTTCGGGGATACGTTCAAGGCTTCCGCCAAGAATGCGCGGTAGCGTGCGGTGTCGAGTACGCCTGCCATACCGAATACTTTGGATGAATCCACTTTGGCCGTCAGGTAAGCGCAGTAGCACATCACGTCCAACGGATTGGATACGATGATGATTTTAGCATTCGGAGAGTGCTTGATGACGTTTTCGGTAACGGATTTTACGATGCCTGCATTGGTGGAAATCAGGTCGTCGCGGCTCATGCCCGGTTTGCGGGGAAGACCGGAGGTGATGACCACCACTTCGGAATTTGCAGTGGCTGCATAATCGTTGGTCACCCCTTTGATGCGGGTGTCGTACAGATTAATCGGGGCGGTCTGCCACATATCCAATGATTTTCCTTCTGAAACACCTTCTTTGATATCCAGAAGCACTACTTCATTTACGATGTCTTTTTCTGCAATGCAGTTGGCACATGTTGCACCGACATTAACTGCTCCAACAACGGTTACTTTCATTTTGCAATAATTTTTATTGTTATACTTATAATAGATGACCTTTTTCAGAATTTTCATTCCGAGGTCAAATGTAAGTTTTTATTTTTTCCGAAACAAAAATATTAGAGAAAAAATTCTTTAATGGGAATTTTTCATCATCTTCCGTTGAAAACGGATAAACCAAAGCGGTAGTACAATCCCTTTCAAAATACTTGAAAGGGTGATGCTCCACCAGATGCCTGTCAAGCCCAGGGCGGGAAACGTGGTGAGCCAGTATGCCATGGGAATGCGGGCGCCGGTGAGAATGACGCCGTTCAGGGCGGGAGGTAGAGTGCGCCCGATGCCGTTGAAGGCTCCGGTGGTGACGGATTCGGTGACCATGAACAATTGGGACAACGCCAGTATTTTGAGGTAGTCGCCTCCTGCTGCGATGGCATCGGGTTCCGTGACGAAAAAGCTGAAAATCTCTTTGCTGAATGTCCAGAAAAGGATGCCTGCAAATAGTCCGATGCTTCCGGAAATTCCCAAGGTAAGCCGATAGCCGGCACGGATGCGCTGGTAATTGCCGGCTCCGTAGTTCTGACCGGTGAAAGACGCGAGGGCGGTGGAGAAGCCGGCGGCGGTCATCCAGGAAATGGCCTCGATTTGTGAACCGATGCTTTGTGCGGCAACGCCGATGGAACCCCATTGCGCTGCCAGGGTGGCGAGGGTTAGGGAAAACATGGAAAACAGCGCGCTTTGCATACTGACGGGTATGCCTAAGAAAATGATGCGCCGGGCGAAATCCTTCTTTAGTCGGCTGAGCATCCGCATTTTCCCCAATGGGAAACGGTTGCTGAAAATCCGGCGGGAGAATATGCCGTACACGACCAGCTGTGCCGATGTCGTGGCGATGGCGGCGCCTCCCGTGCCCCAGGCGGGGAACGGGCCGATGCCATAGATGAGCAACGGGTCGAGCAGAATGTTGACAATTAGTCCTGCCGCTGAAATCCGGAACGGGGTTCGGCTGTCGCCTTGTCCATTGTAAAGTCCGCTGAATGTGTTGTTGTTGAATTGGAAAAATAGTCCGGGAGCGACGATGCGCATATACAGAATCGCCTGTTCCGAAATGGAGGGGTCGAAATGAAACAGGCCGATTAAATTCGGGGCGAGGAGGACAATCAGGCAGGCGTATGCCAGTCCGATAGTGGCAGACAAGGTGACCGCCTGCCCGGCATAGCGGGCGGCTCGCTGGTAATCCTTGGCGCCAATGGATTGGGAAACCGTGATTTCGGCGCCGATTTTCGTGATGAACGATAGGGCGTTGCACAGCCAGGTGAAAAATCCTGCCGCTCCTGCCGCCGCAACGGCATCGCTCCCCAGATGTCCCAGCCAGAGCATATCCGTCATGCTGTAAGCCATTTGGATAAAGGAAGCCGAAATCAGGGGCACCGCCATGCTCCACAAGCTCCGGAATATACTACCCTGTGTTAAATCGTTCGTCGTCATGGATTGTATTTATGACCCGTAAAACGCTACAAAGATATATTTAAAATGGCTTGGCGGAATGAAACCGGTGTATATAAATCCCTAATAATTATCCTTTCCTCAAAAATCGATGCAACCGTTCCTGATATGAGTGCCAATACATGCGCTTTGAACGGTCGTTCAGATAGGAATAGCCGATAAGTTCTTTGACGGCAGGATTCTCCTGCGAGAACATCGAGATTACTGTTTCCAGCTTTTTGGGCAATACACCGATATGATGTCCGAAAGCCACAAAGTCCGCTACGCACGGATGTCCGGTGCGGGTATATACGTCGGACCACAGCTCTTTGGGCATCAGTCCCTCTTTCAGCGCAAAGTCCTCGTCATCCACATGTATCGAAGTATTCAGCAGGTCGTATGCCGGAGCAAGCAAATAATCTCCGTCAGCTGTTTGTTGCAGTGAAAAGTTTTTCAGATGAGCATCGCCATTTGCAAATAGATAGTTGAAGACGACCAGTGTAAAAAAACGTCCCATTTCTACCTGCCACGCTGACACATTCGTTCGCAGCACCATTGCGGCATCTTCGTAACTGCCCGTATATTTGAAGTCGTTTCCGTGTGTCAGGGAGGACTTTTGCGCAAGTGACGAGAAATCCTCCTGCTTGATTTTATTCCCGTCCGCATCATAATCGAATCGCTTGGTGATATAGGCAGGCTCGCCGTTCTTGAAAAAGATGAGTCCGTTCTCGGCCGTTTTGATACCGTAGATTTGACGGGCAATTTGCATCGTCAGGTGTTCGTTGGCTGGAATCTGGTCACGGAAACGCAGATGTTTGTATGCGGGTACCGGCTTGATAATGTATCGTCCGATTGCACCAGGAGGGGATAGGATGATTTTGCCGTTGGCAACGATAGCCGATAACTTCTCCTGGACGCCCGACACCGACAACTGATTGATGCCGTCCGATAGATTTGCGCTGTCGGCATCATAGTCAAGATCGAGGTGCGGCGATGCCTTTTGACCGTCGAACAGGTGTTTGCGACACGCTGGACAATAGCTGTCGAACCCTTCGGCAAGATGCCCCGGACATATATTTGTCGTCTTCATATCTGTTTAACGGTTATGGCTCCGATGTTATCGGTATGGGCGGTGGCAAGCAACAACCCGAACCAATCGTTTTCATCAATTTTCAATGTGCGGCATTGATAGGCTTTGTTTGCCCCCTCGGACAACATATTGAAGAAGAACGGGAACAACGCATCGGAGAAAAACTCAACCCTGCGTTTCGGAAACGACGGACTGATAGCCGTCTGGCTCTCGTCCAAACGATAAGCGTCATCATAACGGAAGGTGTATTTCCCCTCGTCCGTTTCCGTCAGTATCCCTGCAAATACTTTGTTTGTATATATTGCTGCCTGTCTCATTTATGCAGATTCTTTACGGTTAAACTGATTTCCAAACCGAGGATGTCAGCAATCTTTCCGAGATTCCTGATTGACGGATTCCCTTTCCCCGATTCAATGCTTTTGATGATACGAAGACTTAACCCCGTATAATCTGCCAAATCCTGCTGTGTCAGTCCAAGCAGGTTGCGTCGCTCCTTTATAATCTCAAAATCCATGGTGCAATATATTGCCTCTTTTTTGCAAAAATAGAGCAAATTCCTCAATTTATCAAGCACAAGTGCAAAATTTTGCACTTGTCGGACTTTGACCTGAGTCGCAGGGACGATGTATCTCTGTGATTAATTGACCGATTATTATAAATTTTGTCGCAGGAATATTCCGGTAGGCTTGGGTGGTTTTGAATCGCTTTTTTATTTTTAGACGTTGCTTATAGAATGAAAATAATTCTTACTTTTGCAACTGAAATGGAAGGAAAAAGTTCCGACCACTTCATTTTATCGGTTAACAACGAAGATACGTTGTGTTTGTTCTCTCTGTCGAAAACCTGAGAAATTTTCAATATCCCCGAGAACAGCACGGCAAATCCCCGCATAGATGTGTGGATTTGTTGTCTGTATTGGTGGTATAGGTTTCTCAGGACCTTCGATAGAAATACAGCAGCAGTTCTGCGCATCTTCTTTTTATGTGTGTATAAATCACGTACTTTCCTTTGGAACTGGGGAAATTGAATAAATTTTATGAACACTTACTTATTTGTATGCGGTTGCACGAGAGGAACAGTGGGGCTGTTTGTCTCTGTGGGACTTTGGTGTTTCGCCAAAATTCACAATTCAATCCTATTAAAAACAAGAATATCCCCACTAAAAGGAGGAATAGTATGAGATTTAAATAAAGAAATATGAAATATATTATATTGATTTTATCGGTTGTCATAATAAGTTCTTGTACTTCACGAGAAATTTACGACCCTTTAATAACAGACATGGAAGTGCAATACGCCTGCGATAGATTACAGTGAACTATTAAACGATGATGAAAAGTATTATCAAGTTTGGGCTATCAGTAAAGAAAGCGATAAACACAGGAAAAACGACATTAAAATAACCGTATTTTTCAATGACAAAAACAAGCGGACTTATATGAGATTATTCCATTCACGTTAAACTATATTTTATGGATTGTATTTTGGACCAGAGTTATGACCTGCAATTTGAACAGATTGCAGATCTGAGTTGGTATCCTTGGGTTGGCAAGGATTACACAAATGGCGAACACCGGGTATTGATTGTCGGGGAATACCATTATATCAAAGAGGACAGCGAGGAAGCGACCCGAAGCAAAATGGAGCGATTCAAGTCGGACAAATCTTTTACACGGGAATGTCTGAAAGAGGTGTTGATTGACAGGGATTGGGGAAACAAGACTTTCCTCAATCTGATGGAAGCCCTCTGCGACAGAAGTGTTGTTACAGAGGATAAAGAGATGTTGCGGAGAATCGCCTATTATAATTTCATTCAAAGATTAGTGGATTATTCCTGTAAGGAGCGTCCGCAGGCGGAAGATTACAGAACGGCATGGAAATGTTTTCTGAAAGTCGTGAATGTATTGCAACCGACAGATTGCGTTTTTGTCGGCTTGGAATTGACAAAGACATTCGAGGAGGTGATGACCGAACAGGGAATCCGGCATTCAGGCATTGAAATACCGGAGGTGGTGAACAATTCCTATTCTAGGAAAGTGACCATTGAGTTGGAGTCGGGATACACCCTCGATATTCTGTTTATCCGCCAGTCGTCCTCCTATTTCAGTCCTGAGCAATGGCACGAGTTTCTGAAAAGGCAATCACCCGAAATGATGAAATGGTTAAATAGAAATTAAAGAAATTATGAACGACACGAAGAAATGTCCGTATTGCGGAGAGGAGATTCTCGCTACGGCAAAGAAATGCAAGCATTGTGGGGAATGGCTCGAAGAGGTTCCAGTAAAGGATGCAGAAACACTGCGAATGACATCAGTTGTGAATACCTCTCGTAAGGAAAGAATAGATTATTTAACAACTCCTATTGCAAAATATGCTGATTGGCTATACTTGATTGGCATATTTGCCTTCTTCGTTTCATTTGCATATCAGTGTGGTGATTTCAGAACCGATGTAGGCTCCGGTCGAATGAGAATATTCGCATGGTTGATGACTCAAGTGACGACTTATATACCTGAATGGATTGGAACATTCGTAAGTGGAGTTGTTGAAGTAGTTTTTCTTTGTGCTCTGTTAATTGGACTAAGAGGTCATTCCGTCCCGATGGAAAAGTCACTTATTGCCCTTATCCTACCAACGGCTTTATTGAGTTTTTTAGATTTTATACCTAATGCAGATGTTGTTGTTAAAACTTTCTTTTTTATAGCTATTATAAGTCTTGTCTTAAACACTATTGTTGCAATCCGTTTGCTTGTTCATTATGAAGGACGCATAGCAAAATTAGGGAAATTCATGTTGTGTTACATGACAGTGGATCTATTGTATGCTTTTGATTTGTTTGAAGGTTTGTTAATGCTTGTATTGATAGGGCTTCTCTATATGTATGTTTCAGTTGCCTATCTTAAAATTTGGTGTAATTTATTGAGTGAAGAATAATAATTTATAGTAATTTTTAAATCTAAATGTCATGAAGAAAATTTTTAATTATGTGTGTGTCGGATTAACGATTTGTATGTGTGCATGTGCCAGTTTGTTATCTCCTCAAGACTATGAGGAAGAAATCAAGGATGCCGTGAAGTATCATATTGCCGTGGCGGATTATATTATTGAGTTGTGTCAAAATCCGATGTTTGCCTTGGGGGCGGCATTGGCTTCTGAGCAATTGGACGCCAATATTGACCAAATGACAACGGAATTCAATAGTATTTATGAAAGCGAAGCAGAGATGACTTATAAACAAGTATTGGAACGTGTTGCTAAAAACAGCCAGTCGGATTTTCAAGAGGAAGCCAAGGGAATTTTAAAACATTACAAGAAAGTGAATATTTCTTTGTCAGATTACGTGAAAAGTTCAACACGCAGTGATTACAAAAGTTGGAAATTCAAAGAACATCATAGCGGAGTAGACTTCCTTTTTGAAATAAACGGTCTTGACACTGAAAATCCGATATGGGTATGCGCACCTATTGAAGAGTCGTATTTGAAATATTTAGAAAATGGCGTAAAATAAAGAAGATATGAGCGACGTAAGAAAAGTATATAAAACGAGAAAATTGAATTGGTGGCAAAAATGTCTTCAAGTATATTGGTTTAATCCCAAGAGT